>DALYHZ010000086.1:0-9646 GCA_031970635.1 Methylococcaceae bacterium
ATACGCGCTCTTGCTTCGTCTGATAAAAATACACGAGAGGCTTTTTCTGTCATTGATTTAAATGCAATTTGTAAAAAATGTAATTGTTGAGCGTAACGATGACAACGTTTGCACATCATCAGATGCAATGTCACTTCCATTTTTTGGAACCATGTCATCTTTGTATTCTCTAAACGAGTCGAAACTAATTCGGTAATTTCTTTACATGAACGCATTACATTTCTCCTTTATCGAACCAAGTAGTTTCTAAACATAGCCGTAATTTCATGCGCGTTCTTGATAACATCACCCACATTTGATTTGGATTTTTGAGCGATAGGATTTGACAACACTCTTCTGTTGAAATTCCATCCATTCGCATCATAAATAAACGTGCCATGGTTTCGGATAAACGTGATTTGCATTGACTAAAAGTTTGCCAAAAGGCTTGAGTGTCGAAATCTTTTTCAGGTGTTTTCCAATCGATTAAATCAATTTGCCAGTGACCATTTTCGTCAAAGTGATAAGTCACAATCTCGTCTTCTGCGTCGGTTTCGGACAATAACGGAAATTCGCGTTGTGATTTGCGGTAATAATCAACAATTTTATTTTTCAAAATACCCACCAACCAAGAACTGATGGAAGATTGATAATTGAAATTTGAAACACCTTGTAAGCCTGCAAGTAACGTATCTTGCACTAAATCTTCAGCAACCGTTTCAGACTGTACTCGCAATAATGCGTAGCGATAAAGCAGGTCGCCATAATCGGCTAACCAATCGGTGGGATTAAGAGAAGTCTTTGACATTAAAACGTTACTCAAGAGAATTTAAAATAACATTCTAACGAGTAACGCCTCAAAAATAAGAATTTAAAGTGTAACTATTTTTTACCGCCGCATTTTCCTTCGGTTGCTTTCATTTCGGATTCCGTTTTTTGTCCACCACATTTTCCTTCCATCGATTTCATTTCATTCGCCATTTCTGCAGTTTCTTTTTTGTTTGCCCCGCATTTTGCTTCACCACAGCTGCCTTCTTTCTTTTTCATATCCGGTGCATCGGCAGCGGCTAATTGCATATAGCCTTGATTGAGTTCTGTTACGCCAAAATCTGCGTGGGCTGTGGTTGATGCAACGCCAGCTAATAAAGTTGCGCCTAATGTCACGGCAAAAGGCGTTTTGTTTAATTTTTTCATGAGATTGTCCTATAAACTTAAATTTAAAAAGCCTATCGATGTGATAAAGCTGATAGTTAGTCGGGCGGTTTTGCAAAACCTTACCGTGAAATTGAAATTATTTCTTTTTTTCACGCCAATTCCATCAATGCGTTTTACCAACAAACAAATACGGCGCAGTGTTATCAATCAATTTGGCTAACATGGTATGGTCAATGTCGGCAATTAAATCTGTCGGCGTTCCTACCAGCATCTCGCCAGTAGGTTCGAATAGTGATGTTGTTGAATTAAGTGAGACATGATGACCATTACCGCAAACACGACAAAAAACAGTGTCGCCATCTTTTAAGTTTCGATTAACCGTTACAACTCGACCGCACATTGGACAATCTCGCATTGGAATTCCCGAATCACTATGACCAATAATGTCGTCCAATTCACCTTTACGACCTAATTCAATGAATATCTTGCTGAATTTTTTATCAAATTGTGTTCCAGCATTCATCGTAATTTGTTCTAACGCAGCCTCCAAAGGCATACCTTTTCGATATGGACGACTGCTTGTCATCGCATCAAACGCATCCACTAATCCGATGATTCTTGCACTTACACCAAGCGATTCGCTGGAAATACCATTTGGATAACCACGTCCGTCTGGGCGTTCATGATGTCCGATAATGGCTTCTTGAACAAAATCAATTAACGGATGTCCATATAGCACTCTAATTCCCACATCAGGATGGGTTTTTATAATGCCATATTCCGTATCGGTTAATTTATCAGTCTTCCCCAAAATCGCATCGGGTACACCAACTTTCCCCAAATCATGTAAAAAACCACCTAAACCAATTGCGGCTACTTCTTTACGAGATAAGCCAGAAGCTGCCGCCAAACGTGCGGCAAATTGTGAAACTCGCCACAAATGTCCTCCCGTATAAGCATCACGCGCTTCAACCAAGAATGCCATTGTGTAAAGCGTTTTTAATAAATCATCGAGTTTTGTTTGCACTCTAATATCCCCAGTTTATTGACTAAAATTCACGACAGGAAAACCGTTAAGTTCATCACTATGTAACCAAACCATTTCATTCGCCGCGTGCATTGCGCCAGCAGTGTCGAATTTATTTTGATTGGCTTTCCATGCGTTATTTTTCCAAGTAATCGACGCAGCAAACACAGGTGCAATTTTAGTTGGTAACGGTGTTGTTGGATAACGGTAATTTAACGGTGATTGATTCATTTCATAAGCACTTTTCATTTGATTGATGTCAGGAGCTGAAAGCTGTAGACCACTCAAGTTAATTGAACCTTCCCACCATGCAGTAAAAATATTTTTTGCAGCAGTTTGATCGATACGTTTCTCTAAAAATAAATCAGCCGCATTAAACGCGCCGACAATTTCACCCACGCCGTCAATGGTCAATGTGGTTGTACCTTTTAGTACCCCATGAGCTTCATCAAATCCATTGATCATTTTTTTGAAAATGGATGCTGCCGTTTGTAAGTAGGTTTCTATTTTTGTGGTACGACCTACCTCAATCAATCCGCGCACTTGATAAGCTGAATCTGTAGGATTTTTAGCCGTTAATTTTGCTAGTTTATTTCCCCAATTCGTGACGGCATTTTTTGCTTTAACAAGCTCGGTACTGTTCTGGGTAACGCTTGCATACCAAACTACCGATTGAATAGCTAAACTTAAATCACGAATAGTGGTTGGCTTAGAATTTAAAACTTTCGTGAAATGAGATGCCGCCATACTTGAAAACATATCCTCTGCCATCTTGTCGGTATAACGATTTTCAGCGGGATAATTTTGTATGTCAGCTCGAACACCTTCGTTATTGGTTTGACTAGCAGAAGAATAAACGTTTGTTCCATCACTTAATGCAATCAATAAGGCATAATCGCCCGCTTTTGGCATTTCATAATCTGCCATATTTTCGCTATACGCTTGCATTTGCATTTTTGCCATAAGTGCAAGCATCACACCTGCAAATCGTTCGTTTGCACCAAAATTATCAACATTAGCTTGTCCGAAATGTGCGTTACGATGGAACGCCTTTGCCCATTCTAATTCCTTGACAATTGTCCAGGCACTGGCTTCATTTGATAGCGTTTTTGAATAACTTTGCCATTTTAGCGTTGAAAAATCTTTTTGATTTGGCGTATTAAGATAATGAGGATTCCCACTTTCATAAACAGTCATCAGCATGGTTGGATTAACGGGCGGGGTCACTGGATTGTCAACACTTGCGCCCACTGACTTCATCAAATCTGGCATCATCGGCATTATTTTTTCCATCGGAATCGCCATTCCCATACCGCTTTGCATAGAAAGTGCAGTTAAGTTATAGCGCGAATACCAATAACCTTCTTCATTTGCAGTGGTTGGTAAAAAATCTTTTTCTTGTCCGACGATGAAACTGGTCGCGGTTGTAACGGGCGTAGCATAAACGCTGGCTGATGCAATGAGTGTTGTGCTTAATACAAAAGCTAAGTTTGAACGGTGTAATTTTTTCATTGTTGTTTTCTAATTTGAGGTAAGAATTTCTCATTATTTCTGAGAGCCGCTTACTTAGTCGCACCACATTGCAAAACCTTACGAACAAATCGAAAAATTTCTGTAAGGTTTAAAAATTCCATGCGACTAAACATCACGAATAATTTTTTTACAAACAGGAAATAAGTAAATGAATGATTTTTTAAACAAAGCACAATGTTATTTTGATAAGGCACAGAAAGTCGATTTTTTAGCACCGTTGTTATTACGGTTATATCTTGTGCCAATTATGTGGATGGCTGGAACGAAAAAATGGCAAAACTTTTCAGACACTGTCGCATGGTTTGGTAATGAGGATTGGGGATTAAGTTTGCCGTTTCCAACATTACTTGTCGCATTTGTGACGTTAGTAGAAATTTTTGGCGCACTTTTTTTACTGGTCGGTTTTGCGGTACGTTGGATTTCAATCCCTTTGTTTATCACGATGTTAGGCGCGGCAATGACAGCACATTGGCAAAACGGTTGGCTAGCGATTGCCGAAGCAGATGGATTTTTTGCAAATGAACGAACAATAGACGCTGCAACACGTCTTGCTAAAGCAAAAGAAATTCTGCAATTACACGGTAATTATGATTGGCTAACAGAAATGGGAAATTTTGTGGTGTTAAATAACGGCATAGAGTTCGCGGCAACCTACGCCATTATGTTATTGACTTTGTTTTTTATAGGCGGTGGACGTTATGTCAGTGTGGATTACTGGTTAAGCGATAAACAACTCGTTTTTAACAAATATAGACCATAAGTTATTTTAAACAATGTATTTCAAATTTGTCGCCTATTCCACCACAGAAGCTTATAATTGTACGGCGAGCTATGATATAAAACGACATAAATTTAAGTATTATCAAATAGCTACATTTCAAAATAGATTGTTTTTACTAACAAAAATGAGGTCAATATGTCAACACCAACTCCTCCCTATCCCGAATTTACACCTGAAGTGCTTAAACAACCGGCTAACTACGGTGTTCTTAAACAACTTGAAGGCACTTGGGTAAACTATAACCCCGATAACAACAAAACAGGCTGGGGACTTCATACTACTTGTTTGCCATCTCCCGGTACTAACTCGGAAACACTTCCTGGAAAATTTCACTTTCTGTGTGAAGATTATACGGAAGAGCTTACCTTTACGTTGGTAGATGGCGGTGTACGCAATCGTGGTGGCGCAAATGAGCAGTTCTGCGGGGCTGTAAAATACAATCAAAGTATACAACGGGTAAGTGACGGCGTTGGTATCCATGAAGAAAACGGAATGTATCTTTGGTTAAATCAAATGTATAACCACCCAGCCGACAATGAATCGATTGAAACAGACATTGGCTATCCTGAGCTTGCCTCGGGCGCAGGTTTTAATGGTCCTAATTTTATTCCTTTTTATTCCATTTCCCGTAGTGGAACGATTCCTCACGGCAGTACCATTTTACTGACAGGACAAGATAAAACGGTAGACGGTAAACCTGAATTTCCTTACGGCATTGCTGCATGGGATCCTGAGTTTCTCGCTATTTCTAACAGCATGGGATTGGCAGGCACAAAAGAAGATGGCCCCATCAATCTTGATGAACCAGCACCAGACTGGGTTCATGATAAATCCTTACCAGCTGTCGATCCCAGTGGTAACAAAACATACACGCAACGTATTTTAGCTGATGAACATTACCCTTATTCCGTTCGTCCTGATTTACGTCTTCGCGATGCTATCGAAAACCAATGTATTAAAAGCCACACGTTAATTACGCTTTCCTCTAAACATGATGGCGGACCACAAGGCGGTATTTTGAATACACCTTTTGTACAAAGATTCACGCCTGTAACAGAAATAAATTTTCGCATGTGGATTGAAACGGTAATTGAAGACGGTGTCGAAATTCTCCAATTGCAGTATGAACAGATCATGTATTTTGAATTTCAATTTGGCACAGATGGTGGGACAACTCGTTGGCCACACATTCAAATTAACACTTTGCGTAAAAAGGCTTAATCAAAAAGAGAAATAAAATGGCACCTAAACTCTCAGAATTGCGAAATCGTTTAACGTTCCGATAAAGTTTTGGTGTCATTTGCTATTTCCAACAAATACTGCCCATAAGCCGTTTTAGACAATGCGGCGGCACGGTTTTTCAAATCTACCGTGGTCATCCAACCGTTATGAAACGCAATTTCTTCTAAACACGCCACTTTTAAACCTTGACGATGTTCAATCGTTTGCACAAATTGCCCCGCTTCGAGCAAACTGTCATGCGTTCCGGTATCGAGCCACGCAAAACCGCGTCCTAAAATTTCAACGTTCAATTCACCTGCGTTTAAATACGTTTGGTTCACTTCGGTAATTTCGAGTTCACCACGCGCAGACGGTTTAATACTTTTCGCAATTTCAATCACCCGATTGTCATAAAAATACAAACCTGTGACGGCAAAATTTGATTTAGGTTGTTTAGGCTTTTCTTCAATGGAAATGGCTTTTTTATTGTCGTCAAATGCCACCACACCAAAACGTTCAGCATCTTTGACTTGATAACCAAACACCGTTGCGCCAGTGTCACGTTGCAAGGCTTGTTTTAAACTACCTGAAAAACCTTGCCCGAAAAAAATGTTATCGCCTAAAACTAGGCACACATTGCTATTACCAATAAATTCTTCGCCGATTAAAAACGCTTGCGCTAGCCCATCGGGTTTAGGTTGCACAGCGTATTCGAGATGAATACCAAACTCTGAACCGTCGCCTAGCAAATTTTTAAAATTCTGTTGATCTTCGGGCGTGGTGATAATCAAAATGTCCCGAATACCCGCCAGCATCAAAACCGATAAAGGGTAATAAATCATCGGTTTGTCGTAGACAGGCAAAAGTTGTTTTGACACCGCTTTGGTAATCGGATGTAAACGCGTTCCCGCGCCGCCCGCTAAAATAATGCCTTTCCAGTTCATACGTTTTCCTTTAAACCTAAGCGTTCGCGTTGATAACTACCGTCTTGAATATGCTGACACCATTCTAAGTTGTCTAAATACCACTGCACCGTTTTTCGCAAACCGGTTTCAAATGTTTCTTGTGGCAACCAGCCCAATTCCCGCGCAATTTTGCTCGCATCAATGGCATAACGTAAATCATGTCCTGGTCGGTCGGTGACATAAGTAATTAAATCTACATAACGCACCACACCAGCGGGTTTATTTGGTCTGAGTTCTTCGAGAATGTCACACAATGTTTGCACGACTGTTAAATTCGCTTTTTCGTTATGACCGCCAATATTGTAGGTTTCGCCCACTGTACCTTTTTCTAATACCGTTAATAATGCGCGAGCATGGTCATCGACAAAAAGCCAATCACGAATTTGCTGACCATTGCCATAAACGGGCAAGGCTTTTCCTTCCAGCGCATTTAAAATCATTAGCGGAATCAATTTTTCAGGAAATTGAAAATGCCCGTAATTATTTGAGCAATTTGTCACAATCACCGGCAATCCGTAAGTACGTTGCCATGCACGGACTAAATGGTCAGAACTGGCTTTCGAGGCAGAATACGGCGAACTCGGCGCATACGGTGTCGTTTCGGTAAATAAATCATCTGTGCCATGCAAATCACCAAACACTTCATCGGTTGAAATATGATGAAAACGAAAAGCCGCTTTTTTCGTAGCGTCTAAGTTTGCCCAATAATGCCGCGCCGCTTCAAGCAACGTGTAAGTACCGACAATATTGGTTTCGATAAAGGCTGCTGGTTTATCAATTGAACGGTCAACGTGTGATTCAGCGGCAAGGTGCATCACCGCATCGGGTTGATAAGTCGCAAATAATTCACGGATTTTTTCACCGTCGCAAATATCAACTTGTGCAAACGCATAACGTGGATTTTCTGAAACCGAAACCAGCGATTCTAAATTTCCCGCATACGTTAATTTATCTACGTTTAAAACGCTGTGTTGCGTGTCGTTAATTAAATAACGAATCAGCGCAGAACCGATAAATCCTGCACCGCCTGTGATTAAAATTTTCATTTAAGTTCTTCTAAACAAAGTTTGAGTATTTCTTCCCACGTCGGCATGATTAAACCAAAGCGTTGTGTTAAACGTTCTGTTGAAAGGCGTGAATTCGCTGGACGTTTTGCTGGCAATGGATAAGCTGACGTTGGAATGGGATTGATAACACGATTTTTAAATTCGTAATTTTGCAAACGCGCCAATTCAACAATTTTTTCGGCAAAACCGTGCCACGACGTTTCGCCAGAGCTGGTTAAATTATAAATGCCTGAGGTGAACGTTTTTGTGACACGCTCTTGTTGAGCCTGTTTTAAAATATGCGCTGTGGTTTCTGCAATCAAACGCGCCCATGTTGGCGCACCGATTTGGTCAGCGACAATGTTGAGTTCCTCACGTTCGGTGGCAAGCCGCAAAATACTTTTCACAAAATTCTGTCCACGCGATGCAAATACCCACGTCGTGCGTAAAATCAAATAATCCGCGCCATTGACTTGAATCGCTTGTTCACCGGCTAATTTACTTTCACCGTAAACATTTAATGGATTTGTGACATCGTTTTCGTGATAAGGCGCGTCTTTTATGCCATCGAAAACATAATCGGTTGAATAATGAATTAATAACGCATTTAAACTTTTTGCTTCTTGCGCCAAAACCTCAACAGCTTGCGTGTTAATCAAAAAAGCGAGTTCTCGTTCCGTTTCGGCTTTATCCACAGCGGTATACGCGGCGGCATTCACAATCACATCGGGGCGAATGGTTTGGACGGTTTTACGCAATTTTTCTAAATCCGAAAAATCGGCTTGCTCACGATTTAGTGCCACGACTTCGCCCAACGGCAAAAGCGTTCGTGCCAATTCCCAACCCACTTGTCCGTTGCAACCGGTAAGTAAAATTTTCATGCAAAAACCTCCGCATCTCGCAATGCTAAACCTTGGGCATCTTTTGCAGACAAAAGCGGCTCGCTAATTCCCCAATCAATCCCAATTTCAGCATCATTCCAATGCACACAACGTTCAAATTGTGGCGCGTAATAATCGGTCGTTTTATATAAAAAATCCGCTGTTTCTGATAACACCAAAAAGCCATGAGCAAAGCCAGCAGGTACCCAAAATTGGCGATGATTTTCGCCACTGAGTTCCACGCCGTGCCATTTTCCAAATGTCGGCGACGATTTTCGCAAATCGACGGCGACATCAAATACACTGCCGTTGACCACTCGAACTAATTTTCCTTGTGGTTGTTGAATTTGATAATGCAAACCGCGTAACACGTTTTTACTTGAGCGCGAATGATTGTCTTGCACAAACGTTATGTCTAAGCCAGTAAGCGTTTGAAAGGTTTTTTGATTAAAACTTTCCAGAAAAAAACCGCGTGTATCACCAAAAACTTTAGGTTCAAAAATAAATAAATCCGAAATGGGCGTTGTGATGAGATTCATGAAAATTGTGAAATGAGTAAAAGATTGAAGCGACAACAATACCAGATTTTAAGGGCGTACGAAATCACAACCACCCTGCCCGTCTCAACCGAATATAAAGCAGTCCACAACTCACAAAAATTGCACTAATCACGATAGGATAACTAAATTCACCTTCTAATTCAGGCATGTGTTTAAAATTCATCCCGTACCAACTGCACACCAATGTCGGAATCGCTAAAATCGCGCCCCAACCAGATAAACGTTTTACCACTTCATTTTGTCGAATCGTTTCAAACGTTAAATGCACTTGCATCGCAGAAATGAGCATTTCGCGGATGGCATCAATTTCTTGTGTAATACGTTTGAGATGGTCGGAAATATCACGAAAATAAACGCTAATATCAGGATGAATAATGTCCTTTTGAAAACGCATCAATTCATTGCAAATATCAATCATCGGTAACGTGGCATTTTTGAGCAGTAACAATTCACGCTTTAATTCATACAAATCTTCCATCGTATGACGGCTTGGATGAT
>DALYHZ010000087.1:0-9619 GCA_031970635.1 Methylococcaceae bacterium
AGTTTAGAGGTTATTAGTGGGTATGTTTTAGTGTTTTTGTTTATGATGACACCACTCACTGTTGTAACCAATAGCGTACCTATTTTTAGCAGAGCAAAAGTTGCATTAAATAAAGTGCTTGATTTGAGCAACGCACTTAGCGCAGCTCAACAATTAGCAGAACCCGTTGAACAATCCCCTTTTATATCCTTATCACTTAGCGGTATCACACATAGTTTCCATCGAGAAAAAGAAAATCGAAGTTTTACATTAGGACCTATTGATTTGGAGTTTAAACCAGGTGAGCTTGTATTTTTAATTGGCGGCAATGGTAGTGGAAAAACGACTTTGATGATGCTATTGATCGGTCTTTATCATCCCGAAAATGGCTTAATTTCTTGGAATGGTTGCCCTGTTGATGCGAGTAATAGAGATGCCTATATGCAAAATTTTTCCGTGATTTTTTCGGATTTTTATCTATTTGATGAATTATATGGCATCGATATAGAACAAAATCGTGACATCTTGAATGATTATTTGCATCGTCTTCATCTTAACCATAAAGTTGAAATCACAGATGGGCAATTTTCTTCTATAAACGTGTCTCAAGGACAACGTAAACGCCTCGCTCTATTAGTTGCGTATTTAGAAGACAGACCTTTTTATGTATTTGATGAATGGGCGGCTGACCAAGACCCAGAATTTAAGCATTTGTTTTATACAGAATTATTGCCTTTGCTAAAAGCGCAAGGTAAAACGGTATTAGCAATAACGCATGATGATAAATATTTTTACTTAGCAGATCGGTGTATTAAGTTAGACGAAGGACGAATCAGTTTTGTTGAACATTCATAAGTACCAATGACACAATGAAAAACGGACAATCAAATTAGGCATTCATGATGAGAAAAATCTGGCTAATTGGTTTAATAATCATAGTAATTTTTATTGCTGGATTGAGATGTTGGTGGGCGCAATCGTTACCTGTTTTAGATGGTCGTCATAATTTGCCAATGCTTTCTGCATCCGTTAACGTTGATACCGATGATTATGGTATTCCTCTTATTCATGCGAGTAATCGAATGGATGCAATTCGTGTTTTAGGTTATGTCAATGCCCGTGACCGGTTATTTCAAATGGATTTAATGCGTCGTAAAAGCGCTGGACGACTGGCTGAAATATTTGGTGAAGTGGCTATTGATAATGATATACGCGCAAGAACTTACGGATTTAATAATGAGGCTAAACAAGTTTTACACAAACTACCGGCATTACATCGTCAATATTTAGAAGCCTACGCTGATGGTGTTAATAGCTATATTAAGCAAAATGTTTTTTTACCATTTGAATTTAATGTACTTGGTTATCAGCCGGAACCTTGGCAAGCACAAGACAGTTTATTGGTGGTATTTGGTATGTTTGAAAATTTGACTGCTTGGTCTGAACGCAGTGAGCGAATGCTTAGTGTGATGGCATATTCGTTACCGCAAGAAGTACTGGCATTTTTAACACCTGATAGCGATTTATTTACCGATGATTTAATGAAACATACTAAATCTCTTAGATCCCCTAAAACTGTACCAGTACAAGCTATGCAATCACTTATTGCTAAACAAACAAATGTGTATACGCATTTGGCAACAGCCCCTAGTGAAATATTAGCGGGTTCCAATGCTTGGGCTGTCAGTGGTAATAAATCAGTAGATGGTCGAGCAATACTAGCTAATGATATGCACTTGGGAATTAGTGTGCCTAATATTTGGTATCGTGTTGAATTGAATTATTCGCAGGTACGAGCGGCTGGTCTAAATTTACCAGGTACTCCTTTTTTAATTTCGGGTAGTAATCAACATGTGTCATGGGGCATGACAAATTTAAGTGGTGATTTCCTCGATTTGGTCAAATTAGAAATAAACCCTGAAAACTCGGAACAATATCGCGTTAGTGATGATTGGAAAAATTTCGAACAACGTCATGAAGTTATTCAAATCAAAGGCGGGGGATCTAAATCATTAGATATTAAAGAAACATTGTGGGGACCAGTTGCAATGCAATCATTATTAGGTCAACCAGTGGCTATCCATTGGGTGGCTTTAGACAGCGAGGCAGTTAATGTTGATATTATGGATTTAGAACAAAGTGAAAACCTTGAACAATCTTTGAATATTGCCAAACGAGCGGGTGGACCACAATTAAATATTTTATTGGCTGATGAAAAGGGGCATATAGCTTGGACATTGACGGGAAAAATTCCACGCCGTTTTGGTAATGACGGTGTAATTACTCAATCGTGGGCCAATAATAAAACGGGGTGGCGCGGTTACGTTGATCCAAATGATATTCCACAATCTGTTGATCCTCCCGAAGGATTTTTAGTATCTGCTAATGAACGGCAATTTTCAGCAGATTTTCCTTTTGTCATTGGACATCAATTTGCCAACGGTTATCGCGCGTATCGAATTCGACAACAAATTGAACAGGTAGTAAAACATAACGAATGGTCGTTGTTTACTTTACAGCAAGATACAGAAACAAAATTCTATGATTATTATCAACAGCTTGCCTTACAAGTTTTAACACCGAAAGTATTAGAACAAAAACCAGAATTAGTTGATTTACATGATTATTTGATGAGCTGGAATGGTCGTGCTGATATTAATAGTTTGGGGTTACCTGTCATTGTAGAATTTCGAAATCAGTTGATTGATGCCGTATTTACGCCATTTTTGACTAAATGTAAGCAGATTGATAAAAATTTCATCTATTCTTGGAACTATGTGGATACCCCCTTGCAGACTTTGTTAAATGAAAAACCCATTCAACTGTTACCGGATGCTACGCATTATAAGAATTGGGATGAATTTGTTTTAGCACAATTACGCATCAGTGTTGATAAACTGAGGTCTCGTTATCCAGACATTGAGTTAGCGGATTTAACATGGGGAATGCAAAATAGGGTAGGGCATAAACATCCTTTTTCTAAGGCTGTGTCAATGCTCGGTTGGGTATTAGATATGCCTCATCAATCACTTGCCGGATGCGGCGGATATTGTGTAAGAGTGACTGGGGAGAATTTTGGTGCTAGTGAGCGGTTGGTTGTCTCGCCGAATCATTTTGATGATGGTATATTGCATATGCCAGGTGGACAATCTGCTCATCCTCTGTCAAAAAATTACATGGATCAGCAATCTTTTTGGGTGTATGGTTTACCATTACCATTAGCAGCTGGGAAACCTACACATAGTTTGTTATTAAATCCATAAATAATTTAAGTTAAAAATGAGCATTAAATTGACAAATCAACTTTAAATAAGAAGTTGATATAGTACTTTTATGAGGCAAAAGAAATATTTTGAAACTTAATCTTGATCTTGACGATAGTTTAGATGAACAAGCTATAGCGTGGTTTGTTCGTTTGCAAGCTGAAAATGTTCGTAAAGAGGACTGGAGGGCGTTTGGCCAATGGCTTGAACAAACAGATGAACATCGTAAAGTGTTTAATGAGATTTGCGAAATATGGGGCAATACGACTTTGTTAAAAAGTTTAGGTCTTCATGCGAAAGAACATAAAATTTCTCCAAAGCATCATAAAAAGCATTATGCCATTTCCAAAATTTCTTTAGCATTAGCAACTTGTTTGTTGTGTATTGCCCCATTTGCCAATCAAATTCAGATATTTTTGAAAGCCGATTATTCATCCGTAATCGGCGAGAGTAAAATTATTCAACTAGATGATGGTTCTACTGCTATGCTAAACACTAACAGTGCAATTGCCATAAATATAGGGGAGAAAAGACGCTTACTCGAATTATTAAAAGGTGAGGTTTTTTTAAATATTAAACCCGATGCGAACAAACCTTTTTTTGTTCATGCAGAACATTCAACAAGTCGTGTACTTGGAACTCGTTTTGTTGTTCATAACAGAAATGAAAGTGATGAAATCAAGGTCCTTGCCGGTCGCGTTGAGGTATCCAATAATAAAGCATGGAAAGATCCCGTCGTTTTAGGCGATAACGAAGCTGTAACAGTTTACGATAACATCATCGGACAACCCAAAAAACTGAATTCAACGCTATCCACTTCTTGGATTAGTGGTTTTTTGGTTTATGAAAATGAAACGTTGGAAACGGTGATCACCAGTATCAATCGTTATCGTTCAGGTGTTGTTTTTTTTAAGGACGATTCATTACGCAAATTGAGGATAAATGGTCGTCTTAATATCAGAGAGTCTCGTGATATGCTAAAAGTTTTGCAGCGTACGATGAATATTAAGATAACTTTTTTTACCGATTGGCTTGTTATTGTAGGATGAACTTTAAATTGGAATAATTCCTTTTTCTTGCAGATAACAGGATATATGAGCAACACATTCTTCAATATTCATACAACTGGTATCAATAACTAATTCTGGATTTTCCGGTGGTTCGTAGGGGGACGATATACCAGTAAAATTAGCGATCTCCCCACGTCTTGCTTTTCGATAAAGCCCTTTGGTGTCACGTTGTTCGCAAATGTTTAAATCACATTTACAATAAATTTCAATAAAATCTTCTTCTGCCACGATATATCGGGCTAGTTTTCTTTCCAATTTAAATGGCGATATGAAGGCTGCAAGCGTTATATTTCCTGCTTCGAGCATTAGTTTTGCCACTTCAGATATTCGACGAATATTTTCTTTTCTATCGATTTCATTAAAACCTAAATCACTTGAAAGACCATGTCTTATGTTGTCGCCATCTAATACCAAAGTGCGACATTTTTTTTTATGTAATTGTTCTTCTAAGGCATACGCTACGGTAGATTTTCCAGCACCAGATAAACCGGTAAACCACAATATAACAGCACGATGTCCATTCAATGATTCACGATGAGTTCGTGTTATTGGTGACTGATGCCAAACAATATTCTCGCGTTCTTTTTTACTCATAAATGTAATTAGTAATGAATTTTAATAAATCTAAATTTAGAGTGTAGCTTTAAGAGAAGACGATTGAGAACATCTAACCACTCAGTATCGAATTTTTGATTTTAATTAGGAGGTATTTTAATGTTCAAATCGTCTTCCTTGTCATGGGTGTTCTTAACAGAAAAGGGAGAATGAGGTGGTGAAAAAAATGCTGGTGATAGCAGTGTTGCTAGTATTTATAAGAAAATTGAGCAAGGCACAGCATTTCGTCATGGTTTATATAACGGCATGTGTATTAACGGCTTGTCATTCGATGCCATCGAGAGATCCAAATACTTTAGATGTTAAGTTACTTGCACAATGGAATAAATACGAACCTTTCGCAGTCCATTGGTTAGAAATGTTTAATGATGCTCAATTAACAGCAATGGTAAAAGAAGGGTTAGTCAGCAATTTTGAACTTAAATCAGCAAATGCAAGGGTTGATGTAGCGCAAGAATTATCCATTATTGCTGGTGCAAATCGTTTGCCTCAGATATTTTTTTCCCCTACTTATCAACGCAATAAAAACATCGATGGTGGTAATACTGCCGAATTTGGCGCATTTACGGCTTTATTTGGTTTAAATTGGGAACTCGATGTGTGGGGGCGAATCAGAGCAACCCAACAATCTGCCGCAAAAGAAGCGATGGCAACTGATGACGATTATCGCGCTGCGCAATTATCAATGGCAGCACGCATCGCCCAAGTGTATTTTGAATGGATAGAAGCACAACTACAAGCTGAGGTTGCCACGCAATCTGTTCAAGATAGAAGTGTAATTGTTAATTTGGTGAGCGGTCGTTTTAATAAAGGTTTAACTAAAGGACTTGATCTTCGATTGGTTTTAACTGACTTGGCTAATGCTCAAGCACAACTGAGTCAGACTAACAATGATGTTCAGATTTTAGCACGTCGTTTACAAATACTTTTGGCACGCTATCCCGATGGTAAACTTAATTTGAAAAAAAATTTACCACCGCTTCCACAAGTTCTAGCGACAGGATTACCTTCAGAATTATTGACACGTCGACCAGATGTAACCGCTGCATTCAAACGGCTTTGTGCCGCAGATGCGAGATTAGAAAGTGCTGAAAAAGCATTGTTACCGCGCATCACATTAACAGCCATAGGAGGAACAGGAAGTCCAGCATTGACCGAATTAGTTGATCCACGTGCGATTGCTTGGAATGTGGTGGCTGGGTTAATGCAACCTTTGTTCACAGGAGAACGTTTGGAAAGTGAAATTCGATTAAACGAAGCCAAAGTAAAAGACGTTTACAATCAATACCAAACTATAGCACTTAATGCCTTTCGTGAAGTAGAACAAGCACTAAATACAGAATCCCAGTTGCGCGAACAAGAAAAAGCCTTAAAAGAAGCTGTCAATCAAACAGAATCTAGTCGTAAATTGGCTGTGTATTCTTATCAACAAGGACTTATCGAAATTTTGACGTTACTTGATAGTTATCGAAGTACGTTTAATGCTCAAAGTTCCCATTTGCGAATACAACGGCAGTTATTAAACAATCGAATCAATCTTTATTTAGCTTTGGGTGGTGCCGTTTGAACGCAAAACCATCTTTTTTGAAGAAATTATTACCGCTGTTGGTGTTATTTACGGCTTTAAGTGTGGCAGGAATAATGGTCGAGTTACGTTCGAGTACATTACCTCAAGTTGAAATGCCCATAATCCCCACAGTGAGCATCACACATGTCTCTCCACAGACGATGAAGTTAAATGTCTCATCTCAAGGCATCGTAGCACCATATGAAGAAATTAGTTTAATTGCGGAAGTGAGTGGCAAAGTATTGTTCATTCACCCTTCGTTAGTGTCAGGTGGTTTTTTTGAAGCTAACGATTTATTGTTAACAATCGACCCGCGTGATTATGACTACGCCATAATCGCAGCACAAGCCAAAGTTGCTGAAGCTAAACGTATTCTAATTAGTGAACGTGCACAGGTTGAACAGGCACATAGTGAGTGGGAGGCATTAGGTAAAGGTGTAGCCAGTGATTTAGTATTACGAAAACCACAATTAGCCGAAGCAGAAGCCAAGTTACAAGCCGCAGAGGCTGATTTGGCTAAAGCAAAATTAGATCGAAGTCGTTGTGAATTACACGCTCCTTTTTCGGGGCGCGTATTAAGTAAAAAAATCGGTCGAGGACAATTTTTACAAACGGGTAGTGTTGTCGCTCAAATTTTTTCTAATGATATTGCTGAAATTCGCTTGCCGATTAGTATTGAACAATTAGCTTTTTTAAAACTGCCGCTTGGCAAGTTATCAGGAAAATGGCCAAACGTGACATTACGCGCCGAAATTGCAGGTCAGACACAGCAATGGCAAGGACATATCGTTCGTAGTGAAGCGGCAATTGATAATACCAGCGGTCAACTTTTCTTGATTGCACAAGTTAAAAATCCAGAGCAAGCCACTTCTGAACATTTACCGTTGCTGAGTGGTTTATTTGTACAAGCAGAGATTGAAGGTGTTGCCCGTGATGGATTGTTCGCCTTGCCACGCACGTCAGTTAATAATTTGCATCAAGTAAAATTGATTAATGACGAACAGAAATTGGAATTACGCAAAGTTGATGTGTTACGCCATGAAAAAGATAAAACGATTATCAAATCAGGGCTTAATTCAGGTGAACGCGTTGTAATTTCTGAAATGTCAATGCCTGTCGCTGGAATGAAGGTTGTTGCCATGGAATCCCAGATTTCTAATAAACCATGAGCAGTATACAAAAAACTCAAATAGCCTTTAATTTATTTGCGTGGTTTGCAAGTAATCCGGTTGCAGCCAATTTGTTAATGTTACTGATTTTAGCAGGGGGCATATTTGGGATGCACGACGTGGAAAAAGAGGTATTTCCTCGTTTTAGTCCACATCAAATAGAGGTAAAAGCTAGTTTTCCAGGCGCAGGTCCTTCGGTCATTGAAGAATCCGTTTGTATTCCTATCGAAGAAGCAATCAATGATTTATCCGGTATCAAACATTTGCATGGCGAAATCACGGGGGATACTTGCAAATTAGGTGTGGAAATTCAACCTAATCGTGATCGTGAACAGATGATGGCGTTATTACGTAGTCGGGTGCAAGCAATGTCACGATTGCCAAAACAATTAGAAAAAATTGATGTACTGCCATCGGATCGTAAAGATGATGATGGTGTCATTTGGGTTGCTTTGTATGGTGCAACGGATGCGTTCGATTTACAGCAATTCGGCGATCATATTCAACAACAGTTGGCCACTATTTCTGGCGTTAGCAAAGTGAGCAATTATGGTGAACGTAATTATGAAATAAGTATTGAAATATCGCCTGAGCAATTGCGCAAATATCAGATGACGTTAGATGAAGTTGCACAAATAATCCGCGACATTTCTGTCGAGTCAACCGGTGGATTAATCAAAAATCCTGACGGTGAATTATTGTTACGAGTGAACAATCGTGCAAAAGATGCGAATGCAGTAGGTGCGTTAATGATCAAAACATTACCTGATGGTAATCGTTTACGACTCGATCAAATTGCATCAATTAAGGATGGATTAGAAGAAAAACTGTATACATGGCGACATAACGGACAAACCGCACAAGGTTGGGAAATTCATACTGAGCACGATAGTGTTGATGTTGCTAGACAAGTTAAGTCCGCTGTTGCAGCAATGCGCGTTAATTTGCCGGAAGGTTTGCGTTTGGTTACTTGGTGGGATGATTCGCAAGCATACGATGAACGTGTTGAAACTTTATTAGAAGACGCGATGAGCGGATTTATTTTAGTGTGTTTGGTTTTGACACTGTTTTTAGATGTGAAGGTGGCATTATGGGCTGGCGTGGGCATTTTCACTTCTGTTTTAGGCGCGTTTTGGTTGATGCCGATGCTAGGGGTTTCACTCAACATGCTATCGCTATTTGGCTTTTTGTTGGCGATGGGAATTTTGGTTGATGACGCAATTATTATTGGAGAAAGTGTCTATAGCAGACAAATTGAAGGCGGGGAAACGCCTTTAAATGCGGCTGTAAATGGTGTGAAATCTGTCGCTCTTCCCGTTACACTTTCGGTTTTGATTGTGTTAGTGGCTTTTTTACCAGGATTATATTTACCTGGTTGGGCAGGACAGATGATGCGTCCGATTTGCCTAATCATGATTTTGACCTTGGTTTTCTCTTTAATTGAAGCCTTATTTATTCTCCCTTCACACTTAGTTTCTACTGTTGAGACATCTTCTAACGTTTCATTATTACAACAGTTACGCACCAGGCTAAATAAAAATTTAGATCATTTTGTGCGTCACATTTATAGTCCTTTATTAGACTTAGCATTACGTTGGCGATATTTAACGGTCGCATTATTTACCGCGTTGTTAATTTTATGCACTGGCTTGGTATTAAGTGATCGTGTGCGGCAATCTATCAACCCTGATGTGACCAAAGACAGTTTTTGGGTTTCCATTCAATTGCCTCAAAACGCGCCTTACAGCGATGCTCAGGCATTGGCAACGCGTGTCGAAAATGCTTTATTTTCGTTGCGCGATGAATTGGATGGTGTTTCGTTTGGTCAGCCACCTGCTTATGAAAACAGTGTAATTGTGGGCGTTGAAACAATCATTTGGGAACATGGTGCGGGACTTTGGTTAGAGCTATCTTCAGAGGGGCGGCAACGCATTAAAGTGGAAAATTTTATTAGAG
>DALYHZ010000088.1:0-1228 GCA_031970635.1 Methylococcaceae bacterium
TTTCAATGCCGAGCGTTTCTAATTCTTCGTCGTAAGGCGTTTTATAATTTTCTGTGACAACGCCTGTGGTAAAAATTTTCTTAAATAGAGTTAACATCGTCGTTGCCTATAAATCGTTGCCAGAATACGAACAATTAAAAGATTTATTGCATACGGGAAAATCAGGCACGATATTATTCAATACCGCTTTTTCGAGTGCTTCCCAATTCAATTGACTCGGATCACGCGGATAAAAACGCGCAATGGTATTGTTTTCATCAAAACGAATGTAACTGATAATTTCACCGCGCCAGCCTTCCACCACACCTAATCCATAACTGTCTGCTTGGGGTGTTTGCCAAGTGGCGACCAAATCACCTTCAGGCAAGGCATCTAAATGTTCAATAAATTGTTCGATGAGTTTCAGGGACGCGTTAATTTCTTTGTAACGAACCCAAAAACGCGAAGCAATATCGCCTTGGTCTTCAAGAGCGACTTTGACTTTGACTTCGTCATAAGGTGCATAAGGCGCATCACGGCGCACATCAAAATCTTGTCCGCTTGAACGTCCCACAAAACCCAGTGTGCCAAAATGTTCAGCGGCTTTTGGTGATAAATAACCTGCGGTATAAAGCCTGTCTTCGAGCGATGAATTTAAATCAATGGTGGGAATTAAGTCAGACAGTTCAGCGCGTAATTGTTTAATCTCGGTGAGCATAAATTTATTTGCCGCTTCCGTCGAATCTACCGCCACGCCACCTGGAATAATTTTATCCATTAAAAAACGGTGTCCAAATAACTCGTAATTAGTTCGGCACCACAATTCTTTCAAACGCATCATTTGCATAAATGCAAACGTAAACGCGACATCATTACAAATTGCGCCAATGTCACCGAGATGATTAGCAATGCGCTCACGTTCAGCAAAAATGCCACGAATCAATGCTGCTCGTTTTGGAATTTCGACCCCTGCGGCTTGTTCCATTGCTATACACGCCGCCCAAGTATGTGCAACCGTTGTATCGCCTGAAACGCGCCCTGCTAATTTAGCGAGACTTTCTGGTGTGCGTCCTTCGGCAATTTTTTCGGTTCCTTTATGCACATAACCTAAACGTTCTTCTAAATTTAAAATCAACTCGCCCACGGCTTGAAACCGAAAATGTCCTGGTTCAATAATCCCCGCATGAACAGGACCGACAGGAATTTCATAAACGCCCACACCATGCGATTGCACAAAGTGGTAACCGGT
>DALYHZ010000088.1:1238-9490 GCA_031970635.1 Methylococcaceae bacterium
ATCGGGCGGCGTAATCTCCGCAGGAAAACCTTGCACCGGAAAATTATGACGCAACGGATATTCATTTTTTTTCCACACTTTATGACGAATCCAACAACGCAGGTCAGGATGATTTAAAAACGTAATCCCAAACAAGTCATGCGTGTGCCTCTCACTGCGATTTGCGGCGGCATAAACATCAGCTTGTGAAGGTAATTCCGGCTTAGACACGTTAATTGTGGTGCGTAGCAAAATATAATTACCCGCTTTTTCAAAACAAGCATGCACATAAAATTGGTCTTCAACCTGCTCTGCCCAACCTGCTGCCCAACGACATTTTTGTTCAGCGGCAAATTCTGCGAAACGATGCCAATGTTTATCATCGAGTTGCCACAATTCGATTGCCGGTGAAATTTCTGTCGCTTTGATGAAAATACCTGCTTCGTCTAAATGCGATAAAAATGCTTTTTTCCAACTCATAACGCACTCCCTGAAATTAACTGCGTGGCTTGACTAAACCAATCGCTTAAAAAGCTCGGAATCGCTAAACCTAACCATAACGCAAAACCTAAATGCACCATCACCGGAATCAAATTCGCTTTAATTGCATTTTGACCGTCTGGTTTTTCACCAAAAACGATTGGTTGGATGTGGCGAAATAAACCAGCAAAGGCAATTCCAATTCCCAACAATAACAACGGTGTGAGCCATGGATAACTGTGCATTGTGGCGAGCAAAACTAAAAATTCGCTGGTAAAAATCCCAAATGGCGGAAATCCAGCAATCGCGACGGTGCCAATCAATAATCCCCAACCGACTTTGGGCTGTGTTTTAATCAAACCGCGAATTTGACTCATTTTTTGCGTTCCTGCAATTTGCGCGGAATGTCCGACTGTCACGAAAATAGCGGATTTAACAAGTGAGTGAACCGTCATGTGCAGTAATGCCGCAAAAGTAGCCAATGCGCCGCCCATGCCAAACGCGAAAGTCATCAACCCCATGTGTTCAATGGAGGAATAACTAAATAAACGTTTAATATCTTTTTGACGGTGTAAAAATAACGCGGCAACTAAAAACGAAATTAGACCAAAGCCCATCATTAAATAACCGGCAATGGGTGTTTGCGTTGCGCCATCAACAAGCATTTTGTTTCGCACCACAGCATACAACGCATCATTTAATAACAAGCCTGATAATACCGCCGACATGGGCGTTGGACCTTCAGAATGCGCGTCAGGCAACCAATTGTGCAGGGGAACTAAACCGATTTTTGTACCGTAGCCAATCAGCAAAAATACAAAGGCAATTTCCAAAATATCAGGATTTAATTGTGTGGCATGTTCATGTAAAACCGACCACAATAACGCATTGCCACTATCACCAATTTGCGACGCGGCGTAATAAAGTAAGATTGTGCCAAACAATGCTTGGGCAATCCCTACGCCGCACAAAATAAAATATTTCCAAGCCGCTTCAATCGATTCAGGTGTGCGATATAAACTCACGAGTAACACTGTTGCAAGCGTCGCGCCTTCCATCGAAACCCACATAATCCCCATGTTATTGGTTGTTAAAACCAAATACATCGCCAGCATGAAACCTTGATACATGGAGTAATAAAGTTTCAATCGTGAATCGGTGAGTTTACCAATTTCTTTTTCGTGCGCCATGTAAGGCGCAGAAAATAACGACGTGGTAAACCCCACAAATGCGGTCAATACAATCAAATACACATTAAACGAATCAATCAAAAACGCTTTGCCACCCGATAAAATCGTCCCTTGACTAAAAACCGTAATCGCCAGCCAAATCGTAATGAGCAAACTCACACCATTGATGCGCGTATTAAGTTTGCCAATATCGTCTTTGTGACCAGTCAGCGCGAAAAAAACAATGCCTGCTGCTGACAACAGTAATAACAAATAAACCGCAATCATCTGTCTACCTCATTTAGTTTATTCATTTTATCCACGTCCAAAGAATCAATGCTGGTGCGAATATGTAAAAAGAAAATACCGAACAAAATCGCGGCAACTAACACGTCAAATGCCACACCAAGTTCAACCACCATCGGCATTCCATTTGTGGAAACAATCGCGGCGAAAAATAAACCGTTTTCAATTGACATAAATCCGACCACATGCGCGACGGCTTGACGGTGTGAAATCATAAGCATTAAACCCAGTAACACCACAGATAAACTCACTGCCAGCGCATTAAGCATAATCATGGATGAGGTGTGAATAATTGGTTGTAAAACGTAATAGCTAAACACCATCAAACTCGCGCCACTTAACATAACAGCCGTATTGTTTTTCAAGGCTTCCACGTCACGGTGCATATTCATGGCAAGCACTTGTTTTTGTAACATCCACGGAATAAAAACGACTTTAAGCGCGAACGTTAGCACTGCTGAAATATACAAATGGGGATTATCTAAACTATAGGCTGCAAGCGACGTAGTTAGCGTGAGCAACAGCCCTTGCACCGCAAATACAAAAATCAACCGTAACAAACGCCCTTGTCCGAGCATTAAAAACGAAGTCAAACCCACCAATGCAGACATTGACAAAATTGCTTGGGTGTAAAAATCTTGGGATTCAATGTTCATCGTGTGGACTCCAAAATGATGTGGCTGAGCATGCCTAGCAAGCCAAGTAAATAAGCAAAACCGAGATATTCTTGCACGCGAAACAAACGCATTTTGGCAACAGCCGTTTCAGCAAATGCTAAAAAGATGCAAAGAAAAATCAGTTTTCCACTAATCACCAGCAAGCCATAACCCAATGCCGATAAACCAAAGTTTTCAGCGATGCCCCAAGGAAAAAAGATGTTGGCGATCAAAACGCCATACAGCATGAATTTAAGCTGGCTTGCCCATTCAATTAACGCTAAATGCCGACCGCTGTATTCCAAAATCATCGCTTCGTGAATCATGGTCAGTTCCAAATGCGTGGTCGGATTGTCCACAGGAATACGCCCCGTTTCCGCAATCGCCACTAAAATCAACGCGAATAATGCGAATACAAACGATGGTCGTAAAATCAGCCCTTCGTTTAAAACGTGTCCAATTGCGCCCGATAAATTTGTCGTCGAGGCAGTCATCGTTAATGTGAAAACCGCCATGAGCATCGCCGGTTCAGCAAGTGATGAAATCGTCATTTCACGCGATGAACCCATGCCACCGAATGCAGTGCCTATATCCAACCCAGCTAAGGCAATAAAGAATCGCGCAAAAGCAAAAAATCCGACCAATACAATTACGTCTGCACTCGCAGAAGTCGGTAAATCAACGGCAATCAATGGCACAACGGTTGCGGCTAACACCATCGACGAGAAAATGATGTATGGCGCAAAATAAAATAACCACGACGCATCTTCAGAAATCACAGGCTGTTTGCGCGTTAATTTGAGCAAATCTCGATACGGTTGTAATAGCGAAGGGGCTTTGCGATTTTGCAATCGACATTTACAAAATTTCAGAAAACCCGCCAGTAACGGCGCGAGCGCGACAAACAAAGCTGTTTGTAAGATAGCAATTAACCAGTTCATCAGCTCACCACCCACAATAGAAGAATTAACGTTGCGAGTGAATAACCCAAATAAGTTCGGATATTACCCGTTTGAATACGTCCAACCTGTTTTGCCACGCGATTTACGCCGCGTTCAACAGGCTGATAAAGTCGAACCCAACTGTGATCTTGAATATGCAACGTATAACGCACTTCGGCGACATTCATTCTCGTATCGTCACGCATGGTTTTTTCAACTTTTTCGTCAATCAAAAATACGGGTGCAAAAATGCGACGCAACGGCATTGTGAATGCGCTAGAGGTATATTGCATACGCGGCGTTAAACCACCAAAGCCGCAATCCCAAGTCGGTGCAATTCGCGTGATGGTTGAAGGATTACGGCGCAACACCCAAAAACACACGCCAGCGGCAATTAACGCCCCAATCAAAACTAGCGGTGCAGAATACGAGGCTTGTTGCGCCGAAACGGGGGCGAGCCATAAACCTGATAATTCACCTTGCGGTGGCAGCGTTGAACCCAATAACTGTTGTGCGACATGGTTAATTAAATTCAACATCACGTTAGGAAAAATACCGAAGAAAAAACATAAAAATGCAAGCATCGCTGGTGCGGCAAGCATGCCTTTATCTTCGATTTCTTTCGCTTTTTCAGCATGACGTGAACGTGGCACGCCTAAAAAAATCAAACCAAACACTTTTACAAAACATGCAGCGGCTAATGCGGCTGTCAACGCTAACGCTGCCGCCGAAACGGGAATCAAACTACGCAAAACACCGTTATCTAATACATCAACTTGCAATGCGGTTTGAAACGCGAGCCATTCCGAAACAAAACCATTAAATAATGGCAATGACGAAATACTCATACAACCAATTAGAAACAACACGCTGGCTTTGGGCATGCGTTTAATCAAACCACCTAACATATCAATGTTTAATTCATGGGTTTGGTGATGAATCATCCCCGCACCCAAGAAGAGTAAATTTTTAAACAGCGCGTGATTGAAAGCATGAAAAAGGGCGGCGAGTAAGCCTAACGCCGCAAGTTCTTGATGGTCGTTGGCAAGGAAAATCATGCTTAAGCCTAAAACCATGACAATCACGCCGATATTTTCAACCGAACTGTACGCGAGCAACCGTTTTAAATTTTGTTGCATCATGGCGTATAAAATCCCGCCCAACGCTGACATCGTGCCAATAACGAGTAATACCACGCCCCATTCCCAATGCACTTCGGGCAATAAGTCAAAACAAAAACGAATCAAACCGTATAACGCCACTTTGAGCATCACACCACTCATCAATGCGGAAATGTGCGACGGTGCAACAGGATGCGCTTCGGGCAACCAAACGTGAATTGGTACTAAACCCGCTTTCATGCCAAAACCAAGTAATGCTAAGACAAACGCAATACTCATCCATGTTGTTGATAAGGTCGAAGCACGCAGTGCATCAAATGTAAAGCCATTGGCAAAACTTGCTACAACACCAAAGGCGAGAATGATAAATAACGCGCCGACTTCTGCCATGAGTAAATATAAAAACGCCGCGCGTCGATTTGCCGCATTTTCATGTTGAAAGGCAACCAGAAAATAACTCGCTACCGACATCAATTCCCAAGCAATCATGAACATAAAAGCATCGTCGGCAAGTAAAACAAGTAACATTCCCGCGACAAATAGCCCTGTAAATAAACTTAATACCGCAAAATTCTGAGCATTTTTTTGTTCATGGTGCGTGTAATTTGGTGCGTAAAAACTCACCGCAAACACGGCAATGCCAATAATCAAATAAAAAAAAGCGGATAAACCATCAAAATGTACATGCCAAGGT
Source organism: Methylococcaceae bacterium (assembly GCA_031970635.1). Taxonomy (GTDB): domain Bacteria; phylum Pseudomonadota; class Gammaproteobacteria; order Methylococcales; family Methylomonadaceae; genus UBA10906. The sequence continues at coordinate 6,585 of DALYHZ010000088.1, forward strand.
ATCCATGGCAACCCCAAATTTAAAGTGTCTAGCCGAATTTCAGGCGAAATCAATTCGCTCACTCCCGCGAAAATTGCCATCAGTCCTGATGCACCTAACGACCAAAACACCCATTGCTTTTTTACATCGGGTTTATACAAATGCGCTAGCGCAATGCCTCCCGATGCAAAACTCAGCAATACTGCGCTGTAAGCTAGAAATAAAATCATATTCGTGCCTAATTAAATTTAAGACGACGTGCTGCCAATGGATGGTCTGAAAAGGTTTCATGATCATCCAAACCTTGAAATTCGCAATGTCCTCCTTGTGCTTCGTAGTTATGTTGAAATTCATGGAAGAATTCCATCACGGTGTGGTCAATTAGCGTCACTTCACTTTTATCAAAAATAAGCGTTTTGCCATTTTCAATATTGGCTAATGCTTCTTTTAATGCCATGAAATTAGAGAAAATGGCTGAACCTTGAATGTGGATTAAAATTGAACCATCTGCTTGAACGGTTTGTGTGAAATGGATTTTGAACAAATTGTTAAATTGTGCGCCGTGCATTAAGTGAATAGCGAGCTTGACTATAATGCCAATCGCCACACCGACTAACAAATCAGTGGCAATCACGCTGATAATGGTTGCAACAAAAATAAATAATTGTTCTTTACCAATGCCCATAACGTGAGCGAATTCGCGTGGCGAGGCTAATCTAAAACCGGTGAAAACCAATAATGATGCAAGCGCGGCTAAGGGAATGCTGTGAATTAAGTGTGGAAAGAAAACCACGAAGACTAATAAAAATGTGCCGTGAAAAAAGTTTGCCCATTGCGTTTTTGCACCGTTATTCACGTTTGCAGAGCTACGCACAATTTCAGCAATCATTGGCAAACCACCGACTGAACCAGCGACCAGATTGCCTACCCCAACGGCGGTTAAATCTTTGTTTAAATTAGAATGACGTTTATACGGATCAAGTTTATCGACCGCCATCGCACTCAACAAACTTTCTAAACTTCCGACCAGTGCAATTGCAATCACAGCTTCCCAAAACTCTAACGTCGTAATTTTGCCAAAATCTGGGAAATAAAAACTTGAAGTGAAATTTTCAGAAATCGCGACTAAAAAATTAGGACCTACTTCAGAAGAAGGCGTATGTTCAGGCGTTAATAAATAAACATGTTGATGTTCTAATTCAAAATAATGCGCAAAAAACATCCCCATCAACACCACAACAAGTGGCGCAGGAATCATTTTTAGCATTTTATTTTGGAGCAACGACCAGATAATGAGAATGACCAAGCCACTAAAACCGATGATGGCAATTTCTAAATTCAAATTGGCAAAACTGTGTGGAATTTGTGCGATGGTGGAAATCAGACTGCCCTTTTCAGGTGTTACCCCTAACACAACATGAATTTGCTTTGCCATGATAATAATCCCAATCGCAGCAAGCATTCCGTGAACAACAGAGGCAGGAAAAAATGAACTTAAACGTCCTGCTTTAAATACGCCAAGCAAAATTTGAATCACGCTGGCGACAACAATTGCGGCAAGTGCGTAACGATAACCTGCCATCGCATCGCCTTCGCCAAGACTTTGAACCGCATCATAAACAACTACGATTAAACCTGCGGCAGGGCCGTTAATGGTCATGAATGAACCGTTACAACGTGAAACAAGCATACCTCCGATGATGGCAGTAATAATCCCTGCTGAAGGTGGAAAACCTGAAGCCATTGAAATGCCCAAGCACAACGGCAATGCGATTAAAAATACTAAAAAACCGGACAATAAATCATTGCGCCAGTGGGCTTTGAAGCCTGCTAAACCCGTTGCCGGTAAAGAAGATGTCACCACTTCACTCATAAAAACCTCATTACACTCAAACAATTAAAAATAAATACGTTAATTTCATATAGAGCGATTAACGTGCCATACGAAATTAACGCGACAATTACTTGAATATTAAAAGATTTTTAAAGGTTTATTTTGATTTTAAGAATTTTAAAACGGGGTAAAAAAACCGGTGTGGTGGTTTTGAACCAACTATGTTTCTATATGATGTGCAATATTGTGCATCGTACAAATTAACGCCACACCTGCGCCGATAAGCATAATTTGTTGCAACGATGTTTTTATATCAGTGCGCTTGTGTAACGATGGAATTAAATCCGCCACGGCGATATAAATAAAACTGGATGCCGCAAGTGCCAGAAAATACGGCAAACTGTCGCGCAATGAATCCAAACTAAAATAAGCTAACACGCCACCTAAAACGGTCGTCAAACTTGCCAACACGTTATAAAAAAGGGCCTTGCGTTGTGAATAACCGCTTTGCAATAAAATAGCAAAGTCGCCAACTTCTTGCGGAATTTCGTGCGTTGCCAAACTCGTCACGATACCGAGTTGTGCATCCATTAAAAATGCCGCGCCAATTAACACACCATCCACAAAATTATGAATACTGTCGCCTAAAATAATAAACGCGCCAGCCGTTTTTGCACCATGCGCGTGTGAATGCCCGTGATTGTGCGCGTGTTCAGGATGTTGATGTTCGTCATCGCCGTGCGCTTCGCATTCGCCAAAATGACAATGTCGCCAAATCAATAATTTCTCCAACACGAAAAATCCTAAAATACCTGCCAAAATTGTGCCGGATAATCTTTGGATTTGTTCAGATTTGGCGTGTTCAAAGGCTTCGGGAATTAAACCCCAAAATGCGACAGCAAGTAATGCGCCGATGGCAAAACTAATGCCGTGCGGCAGAACTTTGCGGCGATTTTCTTCTGATAAAAGTAAAAAAATACCGGCAGCAAGCACGCTTAATACGCCGCCAACAGCAGTAAAAATAATGATTAAAAGCAATAATGGCATTAACTTCTCCAAATCAACGTTGCCATACGTCCTGTTTGATTATCAC
>DALYHZ010000089.1:0-8595 GCA_031970635.1 Methylococcaceae bacterium
GCGTTATATGTCTCTTATATGCCATTTGTTATAAACGGCGGTATTTTTATTCCAACGACGCGTGAATATGAACTGGGGCAAGAAGTATTTATGCTGTTAAATTTGATGAATGAAACAGAACGTTTTCCCATTAACGGTAAAGTCATTTGGAAAACACCCGTCGGTTCAGATGGTTATCGTTCTGCTGGCATTGGCGTACAATTTGGACAACAAGATGTCGTTGTTAAAAATAAAATTGAAGCCTATCTTGCCGGTGTTATCGAATCAGAACGTCCCACTTACACAATGTAAAAAAAATTTATGCTTATTGATTCACACTGTCATCTTGACCGCCTTGATTTAAAACCGTATCAAAACGATTTTGCCTGTTTGATGCAACAGGTTCGAGCGCAACATATCGAACATTTATTATGTATTGCCATTGATTTAGAAGCCTATCCTGCCATGCGTGAATTGGTCGCTGATTATGACGATATTTCAGTGACTGTTGGCGTACATCCGAATGAACATGAAGGGCAAGAACCAAGCGTCGAAGATTTAATTGCTTTAGGGCAAGACGAAAAAGTCATCGGTGTTGGCGAAACGGGTTTGGATTATTTTCGTAGCGAAGGCGATTTAACGTGGCAGCGTGAGCGTTTTAGAAACCATATTCATGCCGCAAAACATTTAAATAAACCGTTAATTATTCACACCCGTGAAGCTGGGCAAGATGCGTTAGATATTTTGCATGAAGAAAATGCCGGTGAAGTCGGCGGAATTATTCATTGTTTTACCGAAGATTGGGCATTTGCCAAACGGGCGTTGGATTTGAATTTTTATATTTCCTTTTCGGGGATTGTCACATTTAATAGCGCGAAAAATATTCAAGAAGTCGCAAAAAAAATGCCCGCCGATCGTTTGTTAATTGAAACCGATTCGCCGTATTTGGCTCCCGTGCCACATCGCGGCAAACCGAATTATCCGCATTATGTTCAACATGTCGCACAAAGTGTGGCAGATTTACGCGGCATTTCATTACATTCGCTTGCGGATATTTCTACTCGAAATTTTTATACATTGTTTAAAAAATCATGACGGTTACATTGCGTTATTTTGCGAGTTTGCGAGAAATACTCGGACATTCGATTAAAAAAATAGAAATTTTTGAACCGCAAACGGTTTTGAGTGTGTGGCAATTAGCAAATCCAGATGTTGCTTTGCCAGAAAATACGTTAACGGCGGTGAATATGGATTATGTGCCGCTTACGCATCCCATTAAAGACGGCGATGAGGTCGCTTTTTTTCCACCAGTAACCGGTGGTTGAGGCCATGACTATAAAAATCTGCGACTCGATTTTCGAACCATTCACCGAAATTCAAACCCATCAAAGTAAACTCGCATTGCAAGGAAAATTTGGCGCGACCAGTATTTTTATTGGCACCATGCGCGATTTTAATGAAGGTGATGACGTGCAAGCGATGACGTTGGAATATTACGAAGGTATGACGCAAAAACAACTGGCGAAAATTATCGACACTGCAAAATCAAAATGGCAGATTTTGGACTGTTTGATTGTGCATCGTGTCGGGGATATTTTACCCAATGAACCGATTGTTTTAGTAGCTGTGTGGTCAGCGCATCGGAGCGAAGCGTTTGAAGCGTGTCGTTATTTGATGGAAGAATTAAAAACCAACGCGCCGTTTTGGAAATTAGAGCAACTAGTTTCTAATGAAAAACGCTGGGTGAAAGGTGGCAAATAATTTATATCATGAACCTTTCACCTTAAAATCTTAATTTACGCTTGCGCGGCGTTATAACGTTCAATACTTTCCATAATTTCTTTTTTGGCGTCTTCAATGCCAAACCATCCTTCAATTTTTACCCATTTTCCTTCTTCTAAATCTTTATAATGCTGGAAAAAGTGGGCAATTTTCACAAGCGTAATTTCAGGAATGTCCTCATAAGTTTCGACTTGTTTATAAAATGGGGTCAATTTATCTACAGGAACGGCAAGCACTTTTGCATCATTTCCCGATTCATCGGTCATTTTTAATACGCCAATTGGGCGACAACGTACTACACAACCGCTTAATAACGGTGCCGGTGCAATTACTAATACATCTACAGGGTCGCCATCATCAGACAAGCTGTGAGGCACATAGCCGTAATTGGTAGGATATTGCATCGCCGTTCCCATAAAACGGTCAACGGTTAATATGCCCGTATCTTTGTCTACTTCGTATTTGACAGGGTCGCTGTAGGCGGGAATTTCGATGATGACGTTAATATCGTTAGGTAAGTCTTTACCAGATGGCACTCTCATTAGAGACATAATTTTCCTCTTTTTGTTGAAGTTAATTTTAGTGAATGGTGGCATTATACCAGACTTATGTTGTGCTTTTTAGCGAGGAAACAAATGCAAGGTCGATTAGGAAAAATGGTGGTGCATCATGATATGCCAATACGTTATGAATTCGTTTTCGGTGAGCAGCGAGTGGCAGTTAATGCGTTGCTTGGTAAAACGTTGACATTACAACACACGGGACAGCTAGTGTGTTTGCATTGTAATCAATCAATGAAAAAAAGTTTTAATCAAGGTTACTGCTATCCGTGTTTTATGCGCTTAGCGCAATGCGATTTGTGCATGATGAAACCTGAAACGTGTCATCATGCGGCGGGGACATGTCGGGATAACGCGTGGGCGGAAACGGTTTGTTTTCAGCCGCATTTTGTTTATTTGGCAAATACCAGCGGTTTGAAAGTGGGAATTACCCGCCACACGCAAATTCCAACGCGCTGGATAGACCAAGGTGCAATGCAAGCCTTGCCGATTTTCAAAGTCTCGTCGCGTCGTCTTTCAGGACAAATTGAAACGCTACTTGCCAAGCATGTCAGTGATAAAACGCAATGGCAGACGATGCTAAAACACAAAATCGAACCGCTGGATTTATACGCTGAACGCGATAGATTATTAGCCGTTTGTACTGATGAATTAAATGCGTTGCAACAAGAAAATAATGGCGCGATTGAATTTTTAGCAGATGCTCAAATCGTTGAATTGCATTACCCCATTCAAACTGCACCGTTGAAAGTGAAAGCCTTGAATTTTGATAAAACACCACGCATTTCGGGTGTTTTGCAAGGCATTAAAGGGCAGTATTTGATATTGAATAATGGCGTTTTGAATGTGCGGAAATTTGGGGGATATGAAATTGTGTTGGAAGTTTAATGTGCGATAAATCGCATCTCTCATTTTTTATTGTGACCATAAAGGTTATATTGTGCCTTTGTAAGCGTTTTTTACGCATTATTTCCCAATCTAAAAAATATTCCCATGAATTCCAGTAAAGAAATAACTGAACAAACACCGCCGCCTGCTTACTTTGGCTCATTGACGATTACAGACGTGCAGTGTTTTAAAGGTGAACACACTATCGATTTATCAGATGGTAATGGCAAACCTGCAATGTGGACGGTGATTTTAGGAAATAACAATACTGGGAAAACGACGTTGTTGCGGTGTTTGGCTGATTTAGAACCAATAAAAATTAAAGAACTCAGCATAAAAAATAATCATGTCTTTCCAAAGAAAATTATCAAACATACCGTTGATGATTTGTTTAATAAAATACACTACACAGTGACATCAACCATATTGAATTATAAAAATAGTTTTTACGAAAAATATGAAGAAGCGTGGGGTTATACAAGTGGCACTTATCACAAAAAAGGGGATATTTCTCAGTTGGGTAGTCTTCTAGTTTACGGTTATGGAACATCTCGTAAAATGGGAAACACCTTATTAACTGAAACAGTAAATCAAGATAACACCGCAAGTTTATTCGATGATAATGCAACTATAATCAATGCCGAAGAATGGTTAGTGCAAACAGACTATGCGAGTAAAAATGGAATTAAATCAGCAAAATTCAGATTAGAAAAAATCAAAAATCTTCTTACAAGTGGTTTGTTACCCGATGCAAAAGATTTTAAATGTACATCAAATGAAAGATGGGGAAAGATAGAAAATTTTGTAGAAATTGAAACGGATTACGGTTGGGTGAAATTGCGTGAACTTGGTTATGGCTATCAAGTAACTTTAGCGTGGGTTGTTGATTTAGCTAAAAAGATGTTTGAGCGTTATCCCGAAAGCGAAAATCCATTACACGAACCAGCGATTGTTTTAGTTGATGAAATCGATTTACATCTTCATCCTGAATGGCAACGCAAAATTATTAGTTTTCTCAAAACGCAATTTCCTCGCACGCAATTTATTGTCACAACACACAGCCCGTTAATTGTGCAATCGGCTGAGGACATCAACTTAGTTTTGTTAAAGAAAGAAGATAATCATGTGGTTATCGAACAGCGTCCCGATATTAAAACTTTAAGAGGATGGACGGTTGAGGAGATATTGAGCGAATTGATGGGATTAGATGGTAAAACAAAATCGGACGATTATTTGAATTTGATAAAACAATTTGAAGACGCATTAGACGAAGATGATTATAAAAAAGCAAAAAATGCTTATGACGAGTTAGATAAAATCCTTCATCCGACAAGTCATCAACGTAAATTGCTTAATATCCAAATGACACCACTACGTCGAAACAACAATGATTAAACTACAATTTGCAAATCAGCCTACCAAATTGACCGCAAGTGTTGTTTTAAAATTAACGCAAAAGTATTTAAGTAATACGTCTGAAGCGGTTTGGAAGAAAAAGTACATTGTAACGCCGTTATTAAAAATGTCTTTTGGCAAATGTTGTTTTTGCGAAACGAACGTCAATGAAGAAAGTAAATACATGGAGGTTGAGCATTTTCATCCAAAGGCTTTATATCCTAATGAAGTTGTATCTTGGAATAATTTATTACCGATTTGTAAAAGGTGTAATGGTAAAAAATTAAATCACGATACAAAAAACACACCGATTATTCACCCCGCTATAGATAATCCAAAAGAACATTTAGAATTGAGAGGGTACCGTTTTTATGGGTTAACGGATTTAGGTAAACAGACAGTAGGAGTCGTTAACTTAAATGACAAAGTGCGGCTAGTAGATGTTCGATTCAAGATTGGCGACAAAATTATGGGGCAATTGACGTTACTACTAAAACAAACCAATCAATTTGTTATTTCTGGTTCAGTTGAAGATAGGAATGATATTGTCGAGTTTTTAAGAAATCTTATGTTGGAAGGTGTTAAAGAATCACCGTTTAGTGCAACTGTCGCAACCGTATTATTAACAAATCCAGATTACCTAGAAATCAAACGTTTATTTATAACTCATAATTTATGGAACAATGAATTCCAAGCATTGGAAAAAGAAGTTGAGTATTGCGCGTTAATTTAAAACCTTCGATTTATCCCACTAACTCAACCCGCACCGCACACTTCTTGTAATCCGTTTCTTTAGAAATAGGGCAGGTGGCATCTAAAGTTAATTGATTGACCAATCGATTCGCATCAAACCACGGAATAAAAACCAAACCCTGCGGCGGACGATTACGCCCCTGTGTTTCAACTTGCGCCACAATCGTTCCGCGTCGAGAACTGATTTTTACCATTTCCCCATTTTGTAAACCCCGTTGTTTTGCATCGTCAGGGTGCATAAATACCAACGCTTCAGGCATCACATGATGTAATGCAGGCACTCGCTGAGTCATCGAACCAGAATGCCAATGTTCTGATACGCGCCCCGTAGATAACCATAAATCAAATTCATCATCCGGCATTTCGGGTGGTTCTTCGTATGGCAACGCAAAAATGACCGCTTTGCCATCAGGTTTTCCATAAAATGTTAAATCGTCATTCACATACGGGTCAGACTCTGCACGAAATCGCCACAACGTTTCTTTACCATCCACTACCGGCCATCGCAACCCACGAACTTGATGATAAGTATCAAACGCCGCTAAATCGTAACCGCGCCCACGTCCAAAACGTGCATATTCTTCAAACAGCCCTTTTTGAATATAAAACCCAATATCGTGTGCGTCATCATTATCAAAACCTTGTGCCGTTTCACTTAACGGGAATTTATCCACTTCGCCATTGGCAAATAACACTTCGTAAAGCGTTTTATGACGATAATCCGGTTTTTTCGCAATCAACTCTTCTGACCAAACGTCGCTGATTTTGAAGCGTTTAGAAAACTCGACGATTTGCCACAAATCCGATTTTGCACCGGCAGGCGGTTTGATTTGTTGTCGCCAAAATTGTGTGCGTCGCTCGGCATTACCATATGCGCCTTCTTTCTCAACCCACATCGCAGTCGGTAAAATCAAATCTGCTTCGCGTGTTGTCGCGGTTGGATATGGGTCTGAAACGATTATAAAATTTTCAGGATTACGATACGCCGGATACGTTTCATCGTTTGAATTTGCCGCCGCTTGCACATTGTTATTGCACATTACCCAATAAACATTGAGTTTACCATCTTTGAGCATTCGATTTTGTTCGACCGCGTGATAACCCACTTTGTCAGAAATCGTACCCTCAGGAAGTTGCCAAATCGCTTCGGCAATATCGCGGTGTTCTTTTTTCGTCACCAGCATGTCGGCAGGTAAACGGTGTGAGAATGTGCCGACTTCTCGCGCTGTTCCACACGCCGAGGGTTGCCCCGTGAGCGAAAACGGACTGTTTCCGGCTTGAGCAATTTTGCCTGTTAATAAATGCAGGTTATAAATCAGATTATTTGCCCAAGTACCACGTGTATGTTGATTTAAGCCCATTGTCCAAAACGACATAACTTTGCAATTCGGGTCAGCATACAACGCCGCTAAGGCTTGTAATTGCGCTTTGGGAACGCACGAAATTTCATGCGCCTTTTTTAACGTATACTCTGAAACGAATTTTTTATACGTTTCAAAATCAATGGTTGTGGAATCATTGGCACTATTAGTATTTTGCGCGGTTTGTTCAAGTGGATGCGTTGGACGTAATCCGTAACCAATATCGGTATTACCTTGTTGAAAGTTGATGTGTTTGGCAATGAAATCCTGATTAACCTTGCCATTTTCAATAATGTAATGGGCAATATAATTCAAAATCGCCAAATCACTTTGCGGTTTGAAAACCAATTTAATATCGGCTAATTCAAAATTTTTATTTTCATAAGTGGACATCACAGCGACTTTGACGTGCGGATGATTCAAGCGTCTAGCGGTAATGCGTGACCACAAAATCGGGTGCATTTCCGCCATGTTCGCGCCCCACAAAACAAACGCATCGGCGTGTTCTATGTCATCGTAACAGCCCATCGGTTCATCACTGCCAAATGTTCGCATAAAACCTGCGACCGCTGATGCCATGCAATGGCGCGAATTCGGGTCTAAATTATTAGAACGAAAACCGGCTTTGAGCAATTTTACCGCCGCGTAACCTTCCCAAATCGTCCATTGTCCCGACCCAAACATACCGACAGAACTTGCGCCTTTAGTTTGCAGTGCGTATTTCCATTTTTCTGCCATGATGGCAAACGCATCGTCCCAACTGATCGGCGCAAATTCGCCGTTTTTGTCGTATTGCCCATTTTTCATTCGCAATAACGGCGTGGTCAGCCGGTCATCGCCATACATGATTTTCGAGAGTGAATCGCCAAGCGCACACGTTAAACCTTTGTTCACTTCGGCTTCAACGTCGCCTTTTGTGGCAACGATGCGCCCATTTTGTGTGCCGACTAAAACGCCGCAACCCGTGCCACAAAATCGGCAAGGTGCTTTGTCCCAACGAATTTCACTGGATGAATTCACGACAACCGCCGAAATACGATTTCTGCCGCTGTTAACGTTTTATTTAAGGCTTCATCATTATTCGCCGCCGATACAAAACCGGCTTCAAATGCAGACGGTGCAAGATACACGCCTTGTTCTAACATCGCGTGGAAAAAGCGTTTGAAATAGACTTGGTCACACGCCATCACTTGCGCGAAAGTTGTGATATTTTTATCTTCGGTGAAAAACAAACCAAACATCCCGCCGACCTGATTAGTGGTTAATGGCACGCCAGCTTGCGCGGCAACCGCTTTTAAACCATCAGTTAAGCGCGTCGTTTTAGCGGTTAAATCGGTATAAAAATCTGGCGTTGCAATCAACTCCAAGGTTTTCAATCCCGCCGCCATTGCCACCGGATTACCGGATAATGTGCCGGCTTGATAAACCGAACCAAGTGGCGCAAGGCATTCCATAATTTCGCGTTTTCCACCAAAAGCACCAACCGGCATTCCGCCACCAATAACTTTTCCTAACGTGGTTAAATCCGGTTTAACGTTGTAATAACCTTGAGCGCCTTGCAAACTGACACGAAACCCAGTCATGACTTCATCAAAAATTAACACGCTACCGTATTCATCACATACGTCACGCAACGTTTCTAAAAAATCTTCAACTGGCGGCACGCAATTCATATTCCCCGCAACCGGTTCAACAATAATGCAAGCGATTTGCTCACCCAATTGCTTAAATAATTCACGCACAGCATTGGCATCGTTATACGGCAAAGTCAATGTATCTAACGCCACCGCTTCTGAAACACCTGATGAACTTGGCACACCAAACGTTAATGCACCCGAACCGGCTTTCACAAGCAGAGCATCCGAATGTCCGTGATA
>DALYHZ010000089.1:8622-9480 GCA_031970635.1 Methylococcaceae bacterium
GCGACCGGTATAACCTTTCGCCAAACGAATCGCGCTCATGGTCGCTTCTGTGCCAGAACTGACCATGCGGACGAGTTCAATCGATGGCACAAGTTCGCAAACCCGTTGTGCCATCAGTGTTTCAATTTCGGTTGGCGCGCCAAAACTTAAGCCTTTTTCTGCCATGCTTTTCACTGCATCAATTACCGCCGGATGCGCGTGACCTAAAATCATAGGTCCCCAAGAACCTACATAATCAATATATTGATTGCCTTCGCTATCATAAATATACGCGCCAGCCGCATGGTCAATAAAAATCGGTGTGCCGCCAACACCATTAAATGAACGCACTGGTGAATTCACGCCGCCGGCGATGACGTTTTTAGCTTGGTTAAATAATTGCGCTGATGTTGTCATAAATTTTTTGCTCGAATGAATATTGAATGGGAATGCTACGTTGCGTGGTAGTGTAACAAAAAATACAATTCCAATAACGGCAACTTATTAGAACAACGTAATGATTAAAACACTGTTAATTATTGAAGATGAAAAACTGCTTGGCTCTGAACTTTCGCGCCATTATCGACAAATGGGCTGGGAAGTCATACTCACGACAACATTAAGCGAAGCAAAAGAACTTTTAATCTCAAAAGCCATTGAACCATTGTTAATTTTATCGGATATGAATTTACCAGATGGCAACGCGCTTGATTTCATGGAGAAAATGAAAAAGATAGTAAGTATTGCCGAATGGTTATTCTTGACTGGATACGGCAGTGTGCCAGATTCCGTGCGGGCGTTACGTTTAGGCGCATACGATTTTTTAGAAAAACCGTGTGATTTAGACAGGTTAGATTTAGTGATTACCAGTGCCGCGCG
>DALYHZ010000090.1:0-9436 GCA_031970635.1 Methylococcaceae bacterium
CAATAAATCGCGGGTGTCTTCGACTTTGGTACGCGAGGCGGCATCGACTTCAATCAAATCTAAAAAACGTCCTTCGTCTACGGCACGACAAATGTCACATTGTCCGCAGGGATTGAAATCTTGCAAATTTTCACAGTTCATCGCTTTCGCGAGAATTCGAGCAAGCGTTGTTTTACCTACGCCGCGTGTGCCTGTGAATAAATAGGCTTGATGAATACGATTGTGTTTTAAAGCATTGGTGAGCGACGTAATAACGTGTGTTTGTCCGACAACTTCAGTGAAATTATGCGGTCGCCACTTTCGAGCAAGCACCTGATAATTCATGACGGGATATTTGAAATTTTGAGGGGAAATTTGGGTGGTAGTGTACCAGCTACATCTCGGCACACGAATCTGCTGTTACCGTTGCTTACTTCCGTACCTGGCGGGGTTCACAGCGTATCGTTGCGAGAGAACCAATACAACTACCATAATGCTGTCAGCCAACTTGGCTAAAGACGGCGTATTATCGCCTAAGAATGCCATGCTGACAACTTAATTCGCAATTTTTGTCATTTTTTAGCAAATTACAAAACCAAATCACTTGCTGTTAATGTCGTCACACCATTGAGTTGAATTGCAAAATCAGCCGTACCATCTTTGTTGACATTACCGTATAAAATCTCATCTGTGGTATCAAAAAATAATTGTCCCGCTTTGGTGAACTTTCCTGAAAATTTCGCGCCAATAGTCGGTTTTGAGAATGCTTGATCTTTTGCAACATCTACATTTGCATCAATTGCACTCAAGTCGATTTTATCGCCTTTGGTAAAGTCGGTAATAATATCAGGTAAATTTGGCAAACTGTCTGAAATGGATGTATAGCAGAAAATGTCATTGCCTGAACCACCAGTTAAAACATCTTGATTAAGTCCGCCCGTTATTTTGTCATTGCCTTCCATACCATCGATGCTGTCTTGACCGGTTGTACCGGTAAGTACATCGTTTTTGGCTGTGCCTAAAATTTCGTTCAATGGATTGGCTATCGTCGCAGACCCGTAAGCGGCATAGTTCTCGTCGTTGTAGTATTTATATACCTCAAGGAAAAAATCTTTATAAATAGGCGAATTGGTTGTGCTATCTGTTAAGGTATTTATTGTTACTATTTTGGTGGTTTCATCAGCGGCAAACACTAAAGGCGTTCCAACCAATTCTTCAAAGTCATTGGTATTTGCTAAATCTTCTATGGTCCATAAATAAACAGTTGATTCACTACCCTGACTATTGCGTGTAATTGTAAATGTAGCCGGTTCACCTGCGTTGACTGTCTCACTGCTAACGGTATACGTGTAATCATCAGGAATCGTATCTTTGACGTAAGCGGTTGCATAATCTGTGTATTCCACATCAGTTTTATATTGATAAAGCCCTAAATTCAAATTTTCAATGTCCTCCACCTTAGAATCAGCATACGTTTTGACAGCGACCGTTTTGGTAGTCTCATTTGGTGCGAATGTAATTTCTTGTTCATACAGACGTTCAAAATCATTAGACCAATCATTGGCTGTCCCAACGGCTGTGCCATCAAATGTATCGACATAAATGGTTGACTGTGTGCCTGTTCCATCGCGAGTGATGGTGAAAATGATGTCATTGCCTTCTTCTACAGCAGAACTACTTTCCGGTGCGTCAGAGGTAATCGCATAGTTATAGGTTTTTTCAGACGTATTTTTGATATACGCCGATGCAGTTGCTGCAACAGTGTCAGAAATCTGAGCTTTATAAAGTCCGAGGTTAAAAACTTCGGTTGATTCAAACTGATTGTCGTTGAAAGTATCCACAGTGAACGTGAGCGTGTCTTGATTTGGAGCAAATTGCAATTCTTTGGGAAACGCATCTGAATAATCAACACCCGCAAGAGCCGCGCCTTCTTCATTTTTTAAATAAACTGTCGACGCAGTGCCTGTGCCATTCCTTTTTACCGTGAAAGTAATTGTTGAGCCTTCATCTTTTGCTGTTGCTTGGGTTGAGGCATCCGAACTCATTGTATATTCGTAATCTTTTGTAATGATTGCGTCGGTAATTGACATACTCGCCTCTGCGCTGGGTAGCGTATCTGCATAGTATTTATACAAATCCAATTTAAATGATTGCTTTCCTTCTTTTGATGTATCCGTGTAAGTATCAACCGTAACAGTCGCGATTTTTTGATTTGCTTTGAAGGTCACGGCTTGTTTGTTAATTCCCGCGTAATCCATCCCGTTTGTCGCAGTACCATCTAATGTACTGATATAGACAGTTGCCTCTGTATTGGCATCACGACGTTCAAGCGTAAATGTTGCTTTTTCGCCTTCTGTGACCGTATTAGTTTCAGGTGTGATGGTATAAGTGTTGGTATCATTCGCACCATCTGTAATGAAATTGGTTAGGCTCGCAAATGGAACAGTATCGTTTAATGATTTGTATAAGTTGATATTGAAAGATTCAACACCTTCTTTTAGCGAATCCGTGAAAATGGGAATACTTAAATTCTGCGTCGTTGTATCACTTAAAAACTGAATCGCTGATTTTGTGACAACAGGGTGATCTAGTGATTTAGCGTCTGTGTTTGTAGAAATAGGAGCGATGCTGTAATAAACAATATCGGCCGTGCCTTTGTCTGTGCGAGAAACAGAAAAATTTACCGAATCCCCTTCAACGACCGCATTTGTTTTGCTGTCAGCGTTGGATGTTAATGTGTAAACATAATCCACATTTTTAAGATTCGGTTCAGTTAAAGCTATATCCGCACCATTCCAAAATGCCGTTAAAGACAAATTAAATTCGGGATTGTAATCATCGCTCCCATCGCCTCCCCAAGGATTTCTAATTTTGAATGTATCGGTACTTGCATCATAGCCAAGCAACATGAAAGCATGCCCACTGACAAGATTTGTTTTGCCATTTGCTCCTTTTGAATCTATATCAGAACCAAGCCAACCGATTGAACCATTTTTGAGTAAGGTGATAATGGTTTCTTTATAGGTATTAGGATTTTTAGAGTAATGCGTTTCCGTGCTAAACGGGTCGCCAACATTTTCATTTTCACCAGAATAATAGCTGTAATTTAAGCCAGTAATTTGCTTTAACGGTTCAGCATTTCCGCCTTCAACGGCTTGATAACTGTTTAACCCTGTTGTATCCCGAATTAACACGTCTTTTTGTGAATTGAGTTGAGCATATGCTTTTTCCGCTAAGGAAACCCAAAGCTCACTATTAACGGGTATTGCAAGCGCAGGATTACCATCACTATCAACAGCGATATTAGTATCAACGGTCACATATTCTTTTTCACCGTTCACGTTATAGAACTGAAAGCCATAAGTACCATCATGATTATCTTTGATAAAATTATTCGTTATCAAAGACGGATTTGCATTGGCTATTGCACCTAAACAGGCTAAGTAATAACACGTTCCCGCATTTCCTTGGCTAACATCCGATGCGCTGACCCCATTTTCATATAAGTTGCCAGACACTTTTGCATAGCTGAATTTAAAATCGCCTGAAATTCCTGCCGCCGCATCACCGCCAACTAGAGGCATTGGCACATCTGTTCCTAAAAACCATTTATCAATCAGTTTTTCTACGGTGTTTTGAGAACTGGTCGCAGTTAAATTTCCAAGATTACTCTCGCCGCTATCATCTAATCCCCCCCACCAGTGTGCATTCGCCGTATTGCCATTGATAACATAGCCGGTTACATCTTTGGTGTATTCGTCCGTAAATATTTCATTGCTGTGCGCCCATAACGTATTTAAATCTTTAAATTTCGTCGCATTCATGCCGCCTTGCTCAGCGGTTGTTAAAATCTGTTTTGATTCATCGAATGTTAATGTGTTGTCCGCCAAATATTTTTGTAATTTTTCTTTAATGTCTGGTGATTTAATGGAGTCTAACCAGTTAATAGCAGTAATTGACATAGCGTTAACCTTAAATAAAATGGATTTATTGAAGTATCAGATTTTTTAATAATGCTGACACAAATTCTATTTTCTGAATCGTATTTTCAAATTGTTGTACAAAACGTAATTTATCTTGCCCATCAAGTTTATAACAAGACGGTTGTGTTTGGATTAACAAAATAAGTTGTCCCAAATCAATATTGGGTTCAGGTAAAAATAAAACCCGTCCGCCTTCAGAATGGACTTCGATTTTTTTAATGCCTAATGCTGTCGCGTGTTGTTTGAGTTCAGCGATACTAAACAATGTGTTGGTCGCGTCAGGCAATAAACCAAAACGGTCAATCATTTCAATTTGTAAATCACGTAAATCATTTACTGTTTGAGCATTGGCAATGCGTTTATATAAAACTAAACGTTCATGCACATCGAATAAATAATCTTCAGGAATTAACGCGCTGGCTTGTAAATCGACTTCTGCGCCATTTGAGCTAATTTCAAGTTCGGGATTTTTGCCTGCTTTTAAGGCATTCACAGCGCGTTCTAACAATTCGGTATAAAGCGTAAAACCAATTTCTTGGATTTGACCGCTTTGCCCTTCGCCAAGTAATTCGCCCGCGCCGCGAATTTCCATATCATGCGCTGACAACATAAATCCTGCGCCTAAATCGCCCGCCGCTTCAATTGCATCCAAACGTTTAATGGCATCCGCCGTCATTAACGCTTTCGGTGGCACAATAAAATAAGCATACGCACGATGGTGCGAACGTCCCACCCGACCGCGTAATTGATGCAATGCCGCTAAACCTAATTTATCAGCGCGATTGATAATCATGGTATTTGCGCTGGGAATGTCGATGCCGCTCTCGATAATCGTGGTACTGAGCAAGATGTTAAAACGCTGGTGATAAAAATCGAGCATGATGCGTTCGAGTTCCGTGCCGTGCATTTGCCCGTGGGCAATTTCGAGTCGCGCTTCAGGAATTAAACGACTTAACACTTCTGCCATTTTGTCCATAGTTTTAATGTCGTTATGCAAGAAAAACACTTGCCCACCACGTTTGATTTCGCGCTGACAGGCTTCACGAATCTGCTCATCTTGCCATTCATTGATAAAGGTTTTAATCGGATGTCGATTCGGTGGTGGACTGGCGATAATTGAAATATCACGCAAACCGCTCATCGCCATATTCAACGTGCGTGGAATAGGCGTTGCCGTTAGTGTGAGCAAATCTAATTCGCTGCGTAATTTTTTGAATTGTTCTTTTTGACGTACACCAAAACGGTGTTCTTCGTCGATGATGACCAAGCCTAAATTTTTATATTTCAACCCATCACCAAGCAATTTATGCGTACCGATGACAATATCGACTGTGCCTTTTTCGAGTTCTTGAGCAATTTGTTTTTGTTCTTTTGCGGTCACAAAACGTGAGAGTAATTCAATTTTTATTGGCCAATCGGCAAAGCGGTCACAAAAATTAACGTGATGCTGTTGAGCAAGTAACGTCGTCGGTACAAGTACCGCGACTTGTTTACCATTTTGCACGGCTAAAAACGCCGCTCGCATCGCGACTTCGGTTTTGCCAAAGCCGACATCGCCGCAAATCACTCTATCCATCGGTTTGATTTGGTTGAAATCGTCGATGATATTTTCAATGGCTTTGGCTTGGTCAGGCGTTTCTTCAAAACGAAAACCTTGCGCGAAAGCGTAATAATCATCGGCACTAATGCGTTCAAATAACGGTTCGGCAGGGCGTTGATGCAACGCGCGTTTTGCGTGAATATCGAGTAATTCGGCGGCAACATCATGAATTTTATCAATCGCTTTTTGTTTGGCTTTGCGCCATTGATCGCTACCTAATTTGTGTAACGGCGCGTTTTCGGGACTCATGCCGGTATAGCGCGTAATGACGTGTAACGACGCGACGGGGACATATAATTTGTCATCATTGGCATAACTGAGCGTTAAAAACTCGCCGCTCATGCCGCCAATTTCTAATGTTTGTAAACCCAAATAACGTCCCACACCATGTTCTGAATGTACAACCGGTGCGCCAATCGTGAGTTCGTTTAGATTGGCTACCAGTGTTTCTAATTGCCGTGCAGAGGTTTTACGGCGACGACGTTGTGCAACTTTTTCGCCCGACAATTGGCTTTCGGTAATCATTGCCAACGCCGGTTTTTGCAATAATAAACCGGTGTCAATCGATGCAACGGTGATGCAATGCGTGTGCTGACTGCTTAAAAATGTTTGCCAATCGGTGACGACTTTTGGGTAAATCGATTCACGTTTTAACGTTTGCAACAAGGCTTCTCGATGACCAGCAGATTCAGCGATAAATAAAATTTTGCCATCAAAATCGGCGACAAATTTCGTCAACGCTTGTGCAGGATGTTTGAAATGGGCGTTGAAACTAATATCGGGAAGCGGAGCGCAAACGTCTAAAACAATTTGTTCGCGTTTTTTAAATTCGGCGGCAAGCGTTTGTGGCGATAAAAATAATTTTTCAGGTGCAAGGGCAGGGCGTTCAGCATCATTTTTCCGCAATTCAAAACGTGTTTTTACCACGTCATCAAAATCCGTCATCGCGCTTTTCAAATTCGGCAACGTGACCAGTAATGCGGATTTTGGCAAATAATCAAACAACGTCGCGGTTTGCTGCGTAAATAACGGCAGATAATATTCTAAACCACCGACGGCAATGCCTTGTGTGACATCACGATAAAATGCACCGTTATTTGAAAAATGCTGTTTAAATTGTTCGATTGCCGCCTCGTCAAATGGAAATTCCCGTACAGGTAAAATCGTCAGCGATTCAAGGATTTCATCCGTCGAAAAAGCACGTTGGCTTTCTACATCAAAGGCTCGCATTGAATGGATAACTTTGTCAGCGTCCATTTCCAAACGCATCGGCACACGACTTCCCATCGCAAAAATATCTAAAATTGAACCGTGTAATGAAAATTCACCGTGCGTAAAAACTTGCGTGACGGCTTCATAACCGAGTTGTTTAAGTTGCTCAGTGATATCGTTGAGCGAATCGCCTTTGTTTAATGTGAATTGTTGTTGCGTTAAAAAATCGGATGGCGTGATGCGGTGCATTAACGTATTGGCTGAAACAATTAACGCGCCTTGTTCTAAAGTCGGTAAAGTTGTTAAGGTTTGCAAACGCTCCGAAATAATTTCCGGCAAGGGCGAAAATACGTCATAAGGCAACGTTTCCCAATCAGGAAAATGCAAAATGGGTTGCTCATGATTTAAAAAAAATGCCAATTCGTGTTCCAGCCGTAATGCACTGTGCGCGTCAGGCGTAACAATTACAAATAAACGGCGATGCGTTTGAATTGCTGTTGCTAATGCTAAGGCATCGGCACAACCGGTTAACCCCGACCAAGTAACAGTAGGTTGTTTAGATGTCGGAACGGGAAGGTTTAATGAAGTGTTGGGCATAGTTAGTCATTGCAAAACGTAAACAGTGGTTATTTTAAACCGAATTTAGTGGTGCGTTATAATGCCCGCACTTTTAATCGTGATTTTTACTGGAGAATTTTGAACATGACGCGCATTTATAATTTTAGCGCAGGTCCATCGATGTTGCCTGAAGCAGTTTTACAACAAGCACAACAAGAATTTCTCGATTGGCGCGGTAGCGGCATGTCGGTGATGGAAATGAGTCATCGCGGTAAACAATTCATGAGCATTGCCGCTGAATTGGAAGCGGATTTACGCGCGTTAATGAACATTCCTGAAAATTACCGTGTGTTATTTTTGCAAGGTGGCGCGTCGGCGCAATTTTCGTTAATTCCACAAAATCTTTTAGGCAACAAAACCAAAGCCTGTTATGTCAAAACGGGAGCATGGTCAAAAAAGGCGATTAAAGATGCCAAACCGTATTGCGAAGCCATTATTAGCGCAAGTTCTAAACATAGCCATTTCACGACAATTCCTGATGTATCAACGTGGGAAATTGACTCGCAAGCGGCTTATTTACATTACACCTCAAATGAAACGATTCACGGCGTGGAATTTAACAGCATTCCTGACGCCAAAGGTTTGCCGCTGGTGTGTGATATGTCGTCAAACATTTTGTCTCGTCCTGTTGATGTCAGTCAATTCGGTTTAATTTATGCTGGCAGTCAAAAAAATATGGGACCTTCAGGTGTAACCGTGGTGATTGTGCGTGAAGATTTATTAGGGCAATGTTCCAAAAATGTACCGCCCGTTTTTAATTACGACGAACAAGTAAATAATCAATCCATGCTAAACACGCCGACGACTTACAGTTGGTATTTGATGGGATTAGTCTTGAAATGGTTACAAGGACAAGGCGGCTTGGAAGCGATTGAGCAACGTAATATCGCTAAATCTACAAAATTATATCAAGCCATCGATGCGTCGAGTTTATATCGTAATTCGGTTGAAATTGTGTCGCGCTCACGAATGAATGTGCCGTTTATTTTGACGAATGAAGCGTTGGAAACCGATTTTTTAATTGCCGCTGAAGCGGCTGGTTTGAATGAATTAAAAGGTCATCGTTTATTAGGTGGCATGCGCGCGAGCATTTACAACGCGATGCCAGAAAGTGGAGTCGATGCGTTGATTGCCTTCATGCAAGAATTTGAACGCACGCATTAAACGGAAACCTTGAAACCACTGTCATTTATTATGCCAGTGGTTTGAAATGCTTAACGATAAATCCACATCGCATCACCATAACTAAAAAAGCGATACTGTTGAGCAATCGCGTGTTGATACGCAGACATCACAAATTCATAACGTGAAAAGGCGGCAACCAGCATTAACAATGTGGATTCGGGCAAATGGAAATTGGTTAGCATCGCATCGACCGATTTAAATTCGTAACTAGGTAAAATAAACAAATCTGTGTCGCCAAAGCCCGCTTGCAATGTGCCTGAACGGGAAGCTGATTCTAATGCACGAACGGCTGTTGTTCCGATGGCGATAATTCGCCCACCGCGTTTTTTTGTGGCTTGCACGGCATTTACGGTGTCTTGTGGTACGGAGAAATATTCTTTGTGCATAACGTGTTCGGATAAATTTTCCACGCGAACCGGTTGAAATGTACCACTGCCAACATGCAATGTTACAAAAGCGATTTGCGCCCCTTTTGCCCGAATTTTTTCTAACATAATTTCATCGAAATGCAGTCCTGCTGTGGGAGCGGCAACCGCACCGAGTTGTTTGCCGAAAACGGTTTGATAGCGCGTTAAATCGTCTTCGTTATCGGCACGTTCGATATACGGCGGTAAGGGAATATGTCCGATTTCAGCAAGTATTTTTAACAACGATTTTTCATTTTCAAAATACAATTTGAATAAATCGCCGTCTCTGCCTTCGACTTCACAAAAATAGTCCTTATCGAGTTGAATTTTCGCGCCGGCTTTGGGCGATTTACTGGCGCGAACATGTGCCAGCGCGTGTTTTTCATCCAAAATACGTTCAATCAAAATTTCGATTTTTCCACCGGTTAATTTCGTGCCGAACAATCGTGCGG
>DALYHZ010000091.1:0-3980 GCA_031970635.1 Methylococcaceae bacterium
CACGTCAACGCCGTCCATGTCAGGCAATCCTAAATCCAAAATAATAAAATCGGGTTTACGAATCCCTGCTTCAATAATGCCACGCTGTCCGGTTTCAGCTTCAAATATTTTAAATCCATGTGTTCCCAGTCCCGTTCGTAAAAACTGACGAATAGCAGGATCATCTTCGATTACAACGATGACAGGATTGGCATTAGCAGTCATCTTCTTGTTCCATAACGGGGGGATTTTGGTCTAATGGGATGACAAATGAAAACTCTGCACCACCTGCGACTAAATTTTTCGCCCCGATAGTGCCGTTATGCGCTTCAATAATAGCGCGACAAATCGCAAGTCCTAATCCCACGCCACTTTGCGCGGCTTCATTTTTAACGCGGTAGAATTTTTCGAATAATTTATATTCGCTGCCTTTCGGAATCCCCATACCTTCATCTGCTACAGAAATTTTCATCGCGGCGGCTTGCGCGGTTGCTGAAATATGAATCGCACTTTTTTCAGGGGTGTAACGTAAGGCATTTTCTAACAAATTCATTAACACTTGTTCAATCATGACCGTGTCCACAAAAATCATTGGAATCCCCGTTGGCAATTTCACGGTTACTTGACGATCTTCGAGTTGTTTTTGCAAACGATTTAGCACCACACCGATGATTTCTTCAAGCGGATACCATTCTTTGTTTAACTGAATGGCACCGGCATCAAGACGCGCCATATCCAATATATTATTGATTAAACTCGACATTCGCCGTGCTTCATCATAAATCGCACAGCTCAAATCATGTTTTTCGGCTTCGGTCAGCGTGCCATCTTCTTCAACTAACGTACTAGAAGACCCCACAATAGTAGCTAAAGGTGTTCTCAAATCATGTGAAATGGAACTCAACAATGAATTACGCAACCGTTCGGCTTCAATTTCGACTTGTGTTTTTCGCGCCTGTTCGGTCAATCGTACGCGCGTAATCGCTTGCGCGATTTGCCCTAAAAAGGTATCGAGCAATTTTCGTTGCTCAGGTAAAAAAATTCGCCGTAAATTTACTGGCAATAACACCAAAACACCTAAAACCGCTTCTTTGTTACTCAAGGGAAAATACACGGCTTGTGCGCCTGCAAGTGTATTTGTGCCTTGCCCTGCAATTTCATTATGATCCATTACCCATTGTGCAACGCCTAAATCTGCGGCATGCAAGGATTCGGGCATGGCAAAATCTGTCGGATACATAATCCGCCCGTTTGCATCAGGAAAAAGAATCACATTTTGACTGCTAAATTCGGAATAAAGATGGCGGATGGCGGTGCGAACAATTTCTTCTTCACTTTGACTGGCGGCTAATTCTTTACTCATCGCATATAAAACGATAGCGCGGCGTTCACGATGCCCTGCGACTTTGGCTTGCGAACGTACATTTGCCATTAAACCACTGATGAGTATTGCAACGGTCAACATCGCCAACAGCGTTATCAAATATTGTCCATCTGCTACCGAAAACGTGTAATAAGGTGGAACGAATAAAAAATCAAATATGGCTACACCTAAAATCGACGCAAAAATGGACGGATTTCGCCCAAAACGCGTGGCAATAAATACAACGCCTAACAAGAAAATCATTATTAAGTTGGCAAGCTCAAATTTGCCAAACATCGAGTACGCCACTAACGTGCTGGCAATGGTGACAAGAGCCGCCATGAAGTAACCTGTCATAGTTTTCTTTTGTGGGGCTAATTTCGGTGAGGCAGTCTTGCGATATAACGTGTCGTCAAGTTTATCGCTGCCATCCGATTTTTTACTGCCTAACAAATAAAGGTTGATGTTGTGAGCGTCACTAATTAGTGCATCGACGAGTGATCCCAAAATCAAACGTTTCCAACCGCGTCGCGTCGGTTTTCCCATCACAATTTTGGTGATATTGCGCTCATTGGAAAACTTGATAATGGCATCGCTCATTTCGGGCGCACTTAATGTCACCGTTTCCGCGCCTAATTGTTCGGCAAGACGCAAAATTCGCAAAATGCCGTCCCGTTTTTCGGCTGGTAAACGTTGCAATTCTGGCGTTTCGACATATAAAACAATCCAATCTGCTTTTAAACTATTTGCCAGCCGTTTGCCTGCACGAACTAATCTTTCGCCCAACGTGTTTGCACCAATGCAAACTAAAATACGTTCATTAACTTGCCAAACTTCACGAATGAAATTGTTTTCGCGATAATCAAGCATTTGAGCATCGACGCGGTTTGCCGTATGTCGCAAGGCTAATTCACGCAACGCAATTAAATTGCCTTTTCGGAAAAAATTATTGGCGGCTTCTTTGGCTTGTTCGGGGACATAGACTTTGCCGTCTTTGAGACGGGTAAGCAATTCATCGGGCGGTAAATCGACTAATTCCACTTCACTTGCTGATTCAAACACGGTATCCGGCACAGTTTCAAAAACGCGAATGCCCGAAATTTGTCCGATGTCATCATTTAAACTTTCTAGATGTTGCACATTCAACGCGGTGTAAACATCGATACCCGCATCAAGCAATTCTTCAATATCTTGCCAGCGTTTAGGATGACGACAACCTTGCGCGTTAGTGTGTGCTAATTCATCAACCAAAATGATCGATGGTCTACGTTTCAGTGCGGCATCTAAATCGAATTCGGCTAATGTCGTGCCTCGATATTCGATTTTTTTGCGTGGCAAAACTTCTAAACCCTCTAATAATGCAAAGGTTTCTTTGCGGCTGTGTGTTTCAACAAGCCCCACGACCACATCGATATTGTCATTACGTTTTTCACGCGCGGCAAGAAGCATCGCGTAGGTTTTCCCAACCCCTGCCGCCGCGCCAAAAAAGATTTTTAAACGACCACGACTTGCACGGTTTTGTTCACGTTCAACCAATGCGAGTAAATCATCTGGATTCGGGCGTTCTTCTGTCATAACCAGCCAACTTTTTTAATCGTCAATATTAAAATTGGGGCTAAGTTTAGGATGAGTTGATGTAAAAATGTTGTAAATTTTTATCGCGGAAATTTTGATTTTTTTACGGTTCTACCATTTGCAAATACTGATTTTTCAAATGCACATAATGTGACGCAGAATAACGCAAAAATGCTTTTTCTTCTTCGCTTAACGCGCGACTTTGTTTAGCTGGTGAGCCAACGTATAAATAGCCACTTTCAAGTTTTTTATTAGGCGGCACTAATGCGCCCGCCCCTAACATCACATAATCTTCTAAAATAGCGTCGTCCATCACAATCGCGCCAATGCCAATTAAACAATAATCGCCAACCGTGCAACCGTGAATGACGGCGCGATGTCCGATGGTTACGCCCTGCCCTATTTTCAATGGATGTCCATATTCTGAAAATTGCCCCTGATGTGAAACGTGTAATACCGCGCCATCTTGCACATTGGTATTTGCGCCAATGCTGATTTTTTCAACATCGCCGCGTACTACGGCTGTTGGCCAAATGGATACATTTTCACCTAACGTCACCGCGCCGATAACGATGGCACTTTCGTCAATGTAGACGTTTTCACCCACATGCGGGCTTTCATTATTAAATTTTCTAATTGTCATTGTATTTTCCTTTTTGAATGAACCTGACTATTGAAATGAAGGTTGTTAAAATGCGCGTCAATAATTTTTAACTTAACGTGAAAAACTATGAATAAAGGCAAACTCTATATTATCTCTGCACCTTCAGGTGCAGGTAAAACCACTTTAGTAAAAAAACTCATTGCTGAAACGCCAAACCTCATTGTATCGGTATCCCATACCACGCGCCAGAGTCGGCAAGGTGAAATCCACGGGCGAGATTATTTTTTTGTCAGTGTCGATGAATTTCAAACGATGCGATATGACAATGCTTTTTTAGAATACGCCCAAGTTTTCGATAACTTTTATGGCACGGCGCAACAAACTGTTAAAACGCATTTAGAACAAGGTCAAGATGTTATTTTGGAATGTGTTCGATCGCCCAGCATTTGCAATCGCCTT
>DALYHZ010000091.1:3990-9330 GCA_031970635.1 Methylococcaceae bacterium
GTGCACAACAAGTTCGTCGTTTAATTCCCAGTTGCATTTCTATTTTTATTTTGCCGCCGTCTATTGAAATATTGCGGCAACGCTTAGAAAGTCGTGGCAAAGACGATTCGGATGTCATTACTCGTCGTATGCGTGATGCGGTTACAGAAATGAGCCATTACGACGAATTTGATTATTTAATCGTTAACGACAATTTCAATGTCGCGTTAAATGAACTTAAAAGTATCATCATTGCGAATCGTCTGATACAAACGCGCCAAGCGTTTCGTTTAGAACCCTTACTTATGAATTTGTTGGAATAATTGCGTGAAACGACTTGCTAAACTTGCCATTGCAATGCTCATTCCTACTGGATTGGTAGGCGGCTATTTAGCAACCGGATTTTATTTAATTCCCGCATGGGTGCAACACGAATTCCCTGCGTTAATTTTAAAAAAAACGGGGTTGCACACAAGTTTAGCTGAAGCAGAATTCAATCCGATTACGCTAAAATTACAGTTGCACCAATTCGCGTTGCAACAAAATGAAACTGCGCCGCTGTTTCGCTTTGAAGATTTAGAGATTCAAGTTAATTTGCACGAATCCTTGATGTCAAAAAGTGTCACCATTGAGAATATCACACTCAATCAACCATTCCTGCAACTCGTCAAGCAAGAAAACGGCGCGTTAAATATTGACGTTTTGTTTAACTCGGATTCGCCACCAAACGATGAAAATAATGAGACATTCCCACTCACTATTAAAAATATCACACTCGCGCAAGGACATTTTGTTTGGCAAGACGGTTCAATTCACGAAGAAATTACGCCAATTGATTTTGCTTTAACGCATTTCAGTACGCAAGATTCTCCGCCTGCACCATTCAATTTAAATGCAACGTGGCAAAATGGTGGCGAAGTCAATTTAAATGGGGAGTTAAATTTTTCTCAGTCGCTCTCTACGGGAAAATTCACGCTAACGCATTTGTCGTTATCACATTTGCTTACATTCGTTTCGCCACAAATCAAATCGTCTGGTGAGGGTGAATTATCGGCAAGTTATCGCGTTGCATTCGGTGAAAAAACACCGCTGATTATTGTCGAAAACGGCGCACTTGCGTTTAATGACGTAACTTTTCAAGATAAATCGACACGACAAATTACGTTACAAAAAATTGCCTTAGATAATTTAAATTACGACAGTTCACAACAAGCGATGCAATTTAAAACGTTTGCTTTGAATGCGTTACGTCTTAATGAAGGTCAAGCAAAGCTCGATATTCCGAAAATTACCCTCACGGATTTTGGTTTTAATTTTCAAAATCAAACGTTGCAAACAGAAAATATTGCGTTGCACGATGCCGAACTTTTCGACACGACGTTAAATACCTTGCTCTTTAAATTGCCGCAATTGGAATTCAAAAAATTAGCGTTCGATTTGAAAAAGAAAACCTTAGCCATTAACGCTATTCAAGCAAAAAATGCGGATTTCAAAGCGTGGTTAAATCCAAATGGCGAGTTAAATTATCAAACGCTTTTGCCCGAAGATGAAAAGCAAGTCGCTACCGAATCGCAAGCAGGTAATACCAGCAGTGACGCATTTTGGGGAATTAAAGTTGATAGCGTTGAATTCACAGATTTCGGTGCGGTATTTGAAGACAAAACATTACCCAAACCCTTGTCGATTAGCGTGAAACCGCTGACTTTAAAACTCTCGCAATTAAGTAATGCAGCAGGCGCGAAATTACCGTTTGAACTCAACACCGGCATTAACAACAGCGGTTCATTATCTTTAAAAGGTAACGCCGGTTTATCGCCATTTGTAGCGCAGTCTGATATTGAAGTGAATGCTGTCAATTTAGAAAAATTCCAGTCGTATGTGGATAAATTCGCGCATCTTGATTTGATTAAAGGCGTGTTTAGTTTAGATGGCAAACTCGATGTGGTGCGAGGTGAACAAGGCGAATTAGACGTTAAATTTAAAGGCAATACCGGTATTGCACGTTTAGTCACGCGCGATCAAATTCAAAATAAAGATTTAGTGAAATGGGAAAATTTAACCTTAAAAAATGTCGAGGCTGACGTTTTAGCACAACGTTACAGTGCGTCGTCGTTACTACTTGAAAAACCGTATGCGCGTGTAGTGATTGCAAAAGATAAAACGCTCAATTTTGCCAATATTTTAATTAACACACCGTCTGAAAAAGAGACTAAAAAACATTCTGCACAACAAGCGATTTCCCCCGATTTTCATTTCAAACTTGACCATGTAGAAATTTCAAATGGTTCATCTTCGTTTGCGGATTTTTCAATGATTTTACCTTTTGCCGCAGAAATAAAAGGCTTAGAAGGTGGCGCGACAGGAATTTCTTCAGACCATGAAGCCACCATTAACGTGACGTTAAAAGGCAATGCTTATGACCTTGCACCCGTTGATATTAAAGGAAAAATTCAACCTTTCATCGGTGATTATCGCGCCGCATTAAATTTTAAAGGTATGCCGTTGCCATTAGTGTCTGCTTACATGGCGGAATTTTCGGGCTACAAAGTGGAAAAAGGCAAAATGTCACTCGGTATGAATTACGATGTCACCGCCGGTGAATTAACGGCGACGAATAATTTATTGATTGAACAATTTGAATTAGGTGAAAAAATTGACAACCCACACG
The DNA here is from genome assembly GCA_031970635.1 of Methylococcaceae bacterium. GTDB lineage: Bacteria > Pseudomonadota > Gammaproteobacteria > Methylococcales > Methylomonadaceae > UBA10906. Next base: position 6,638 of record DALYHZ010000091.1, read on the forward strand.
CGGTAGATGCGCCGTTTGATTTAGCGATTACGTTATTAAAAGATGTGAATGGCATTATAAATTTAGATGTGCCAATTACTGGTTCATTAAATGACCCGCATTTTGATTTAAGTAGCATTGTTGGTGATGCGTTATTAAATGTTGTCACAAAAGTTGTCACTTCTCCATTTCACGCCGTTGCTGAATTATTAGGCACAGACGACGATTTAAGCGTGGTGCAATTTGCCGCAGGACAATCCGAATTAACCGACTGGCAACGGCAAAAATTAGATGGATTATCCAAAATTTTGCGTGAACGTGATATTTTAAAATTGGAAATTAAAGGGGCGGCATTTGCGGCGCAAGATTGGAATGTCTTGCGAGAAGACGCCTTAACTGACCGATTAAAAACATTAAAATCCGAAGAAATCAATCGTAGTAGTTCGCGTAAAATTCGTCCTGAATATGTGGAGTTAGACGAAGCCGATACGCAAAAATTACTCGCGCAAGAATTTAAAGCAAAATTCCTGCAATTGGTAAAAAAATCATTTTTCGGCGGATTTGAATTGGTAAAACCAGAAATGGGCGAATTTTACAGCGTGGCGAAAAAAACGTTGGCAGAAGCCTTGCCGGTTGAACAAAAACGTTTAAACAAACTTGCCGCCGCTCGCGCGAGAGCGATTGCAAAATACATCGTGCAACAAGGCGGTGTGCCAAATGAGCGAGTGTTTATTTTAGATACGGTTATCGACCCGCCGCACGAAAACGACGAAATCAATGCGTTGTTATTTTTAAAAGCGAATTAACAAAAAAAGGCGCAAGACCAAAAAATCTTGCGCCGTTGCAACGTTTAAAAATTAACCGTTACTTTTTCCTGCACGTTTACGTTCGTTTTCGGTTAATAATTTTTTGCGTAAACGAATCGATTTTGGTGTCACTTCAACCAATTCATCATCTGCAATAAATTCTAAGGCTTGCTCTAACGTCATTTTTTGAATCGGCGTTAAAATCAAATTTTCGTCCGTTCCCGCCGCACGAATGTTGGTGAGTTGCTTACCTTTTGTTGGATTGACAACCAAATCATTTGCACGCGAATGGATGCCCAACAACATGCCTTCATAGACTTCATCAGCATGAACTAAAAATAATTCGCCGCGTTCTTGCAACGCAAATAACGCATACGCTAATGCTTTACCTTGTACCATCGAAACAAGCACACCACGTTTACGCGAGCCAATTTCGCCTTTTTTCATTGGACCATAATGGTCAAAAACATGATAAAACAAGCCTGAACCTGATGTAGCGGTCATAAATTCGGTTTGAAAACCAATCAAACCACGCGATGGCATCATGTATTCTAAACGAATGCGACCTTTACCATCGGGAACCATATTGGTTAAATCTCCTTTGCGATCGCCGAGTTTTTCCATAATCGCACCTTGATGTTCTTCTTCAACTTCAATTGTGACCATTTCAAACGGTTCGTGCATTTCGCCATCGACTTCTTTCAAAATCACTTCTGGACGTGAAACACCAAGTTCATAACCTTCGCGACGCATATTTTCGATTAACACCGACAAATGCAATTCGCCACGACCTGAAACCTTGAATTTATCTGGGTCACTCGTATCTTCTACGCGCAACGCGACGTTATGTTGCAGTTCTTTTTCTAAGCGGTCACGGATTTGGCGAGAGGTTAAGAATTTTCCTTCTTTCCCTGCAAATGGCGAGTTATTCACTTGGAATGTCATCGTCACCGTCGGTTCATCAACTGACAAGGGTGGTAACGTTTCCACGCAATCAGGATGACAAAGCGTGTCAGAAATTTCTAATTTCTCAATCCCTGCAAACGCAATAATGTCGCCGGCTCTTGCTTCTTGAACTTCGATACGTTCCAAACCGTGAAAACCAAAAACTTGTAACATTCTGCCACGACGTTCAACGCCTTCACGGCTAACGATTACCAGTTGTTGATTTGGTTTAATCGTGCCGCGTTGAATACGACCAATCCCGATAACACCGGTATAAGTATTATAATCAAGGCTCGTAACCTGCATTTGGAAAGAACCATCGATGTTGACAGGTGGTGGACTGACTTTTTCGACAATGGTTTCAAACAACGGTGTCATATCGCCGCCTGAAACAGTTGGTTCTAAGCCCGCATAACCGTTAATGGCTGACGCATAAACGATTGGGAAATCAAGTTGTTCATCAGTTGCACCTAAACGGTCAAACAAATCAAATGTTTGGTCTACAACCCAATCAGGACGCGCACCTGGGCGGTCAACTTTGTTAATGACGACGATAGGTTTTAAACCTAATGCAAACGCTTTTTGCGTGACGAAACGCGTTTGTGGCATCGGACCATCAACCGCATCAACCAGTAACAATACGGAATCGACCATCGATAAAACACGTTCTACTTCACCACCAAAGTCCGCGTGTCCTGGGGTGTCAACGATGTTAATGTGATAACCGTTCCAATCGAGAGCGGTATTTTTTGCCAAAATAGTAATGCCGCGTTCTTTTTCAATATCGTTAGAATCCATCACGCGCTCAGCAACTTTTGCATGCGCGGCAAATGTTCCAGATTGTTGCAATAATTTATCCACGAGGGTGGTTTTACCATGGTCAACGTGGGCAATAATTGCAATGTTTCTTAATTTTTCAATCACTTTTTATACTCTTAGTTAAATAAAATGGGGTGTTGCTAT
>DALYHZ010000092.1:0-1306 GCA_031970635.1 Methylococcaceae bacterium
GCTTACTCACAGTGTGGCACGCTGTTTTTGGGACACCACGTTAGATGAGCAAGCGATGTCTCATCGTCTGCAAGAACATCTTAGTGATTGGAGTAAAAACGAATTAAATGCGCTGTTAGAACAAGTATTTGAATTGTATTGCCCTAACGACCAAATTTGGCGCATTGACACGTTAGAATTAAATCTTGGTGAAATTGAATTTGATGAACTCCAAACAGAATTACCCAAACGTTTAAGAAACTGCTTGCATGAGGCATTAAGAGAGCTTTTGCAAAATAATCATGGGCAAACAACATTTGAAACTGCCTATGAATCTCAAAATGAATGGCAATACGAAACTCAGATATTTAGCCAAACAGGTTCATTTAATGAGTTTATCGATTATTTTTTGCGTTATGGCACAAATCCTTGGTGGTCTAACAGCAAAAAATCACATACGCAAATACTCTTACAACAGTTGCAAGACGCGCCCGAACAAATAGAGAACATTATCCGCCGTGCAGGGAAAATCGAAACGGTTAGAAAACGCATTGCATGGCAATACTTATCCGTTGTTATCAAAAAAATCATTGCGGTACTCGAACCTGAGCATCACGAATATGTCTTCGCTTTTGCTGATAATTTGCAAAACCTACAAGCCAAAACACCGGCACTTAAAAATGATAGAAAAGTATTTGAACGCCAAAGTTGGTTTTGGATATTGACGCATTTATTAGTAGAACGCGGTAGCTTGTTTAATACCATGGCTTTTGTTGAATCCACGTTGATGCAAATGGCAAACAGCTATCAACTGGATTATGCTTTTTTATTACAACAACTGGTAACAGTCGCGCAAAGTTTAGAATTTAAAGGCAATCATCCTTCACCGTCGTTTATTCAAGCGTTACTTAACATGCAACAAAATATGTTGCAAAAAACGGTACCGATTTTAACGGTATCGCTTAACCGTGATGAGGCTGTCGAACCTTATTCGCTAAATGATTTTATCGATTATTTTTTGCGTCATGGCACTATTCCACAATGGTATGACAGTAAAAAAGGGCATATTCAAATACTGCTACAGCAATTACAAAATGCACCTGAGCAAGTCGCAGACATTATTCGTCGGGCAGGCAAAACCGAAGTGGTTAGAAAACGGATTGCATGGCAATATCAACCAACAGCAATTAAAAAAATTATCGCGGCGTTAGAACCCACTCATCACGAATATATCGTTGTCTTTGCTGATAATTTGCAGATTTTACAAGCTAAAACACAGCAACCCAAAACAGACAGTGTGTTATTTAAACGTCAAAGTTGGTTTTGG
>DALYHZ010000092.1:1316-9146 GCA_031970635.1 Methylococcaceae bacterium
TATTGATAGAACGCGGCAGTTTATTTAATGCGATTGCGTTTGTTGAATCGACGTTGTTACAGATGGCAAACAACTATCAGCTTGATTATTACACCCTGTTACAACAACTGGTAACCGTCGCGCAAAGTGTGGAGATTCAAGGCGATAAGCCACAATTTATTCAAGCGTTACTCAATGTACAACAAAAAATTTTATCAAAAAATAAAGCGAGCGAAACACCGCATTCCCCCCTTTTAGAATATGACATTTACAATCAAGCACTCACGACGTATTTGTCTACAGGACAAGTCCTAAAAGTAATTGGCAAACACGCTTTGCCTACAGTGGAACAGCTTTTTTCTACTTTGTTGTACGCACAACCTCAACATCTCGTTTCAATGTTGAATAATATTAAAGCGCGTACCACCGTTAGCCAGTTTGTTTTAACTAATCGCTTTCTTGCTTTAATTCAATTCACTGATTTACCTTTAGTGCTAGAAGCGTTAAATCCAAAAGCCGGTGCGTTTGCTACAAATTTGATTCGCTGGCTTTTGCGTTGGCAAAACCAACATAAATTACCCAGCTTGAATGGATTTGACGTGTATTACGAATTGCACCGCATTATGTTAGAAATGCTCATTGATGGATTTGAATCTGATTTTACAGTGGCAAAATTCATGCGTCTTTTTTTTGTGAAACTCGATAACTGCGGCATTAACAGCCAAATAGTTGCAACTGAAATAGCCTTAAATTTATCAACGTTAAATCCTTCTAGCACTGAACAAAAAACGCTGTTGCTATGGTTGCAACAGGATAAAAATATCGCGCCCAACATAGTCCAAGACGATGTCTTACATGCAGACGAAAATGCATCTATCACCCAAAAAATCGCTGCCTTGCGACGTATTCTTAAAAGTAATGCGTCCGAACTAAAATCATTTGGGTTGGCAAAAAATGATTTAAAAATCACGCTGTCGAATTTATTTACAAACGCAAAATCCGAGCTATTTGAACAGTTGCAACAGCAAGTGGATGGTAAAGATTTAGCACTTGCCTTGCTTGAACAAAATGATGTACCTGAAATACAGCAATGGCTCAATTCTTTATGGCATATGGATGGGAAACCGGCATTAACCTTTTTATCTGAGTGGCAAAACGCGATTGCTAAGAGCGGTTTATGGCAAGGGTCAACGAAAGTTTTACAACAAAAATTGCATAACCTCTTTTGGTTATCGCTTTTGGATAAGATATTCGCAACACGCAGAACACTCAATCAAGCTGATATAAACGCACTTTTAAGTGAAATTGTGCAATTGAGTTGCGTTGAATTACATATTCAGCCCGTACAACTTAGTCAGCACAAAATTTCAGACCACGCGCCACTTTGGAAAACAACACTTTTGCATTTAGCGCAAACAACCATTAAAGCTAATACTGTAAATCCCTCCGTTTTAACAACGGGACTGTTTTTTGAACAAGATAATCAACGCCATTATCTTAACCATCCATTATTTCCAACACTTTGTGAATATTTGTTATTACACGGACGAACACCGTTGTGGTTACAAACATCAAAACCTTTAAATTTACGGCAAATGCTCACCGATTTACTGCACGAACAACCTCAAAATCTGTACACAATTCTCAAAGCTATTGAACATGATTCACGCGCAGTATTTCGTTTGTATTACTTACTTGATTTTAAAGATTTGCAATTAGCCATTTTGCAAACCAATCCGGAATTACAATCGTTGTTGTCCATGCTTGATGTGATTTATCAGAATGTATCAAAACTGCATTTTTCAAATGTAAATTCCAATTCATTACCTATTTTAGTTTGGCAAAAAACGTTGCAGGCTTGGTTAAATGACGATTGGCAAAATTTATCCGCTCAACGCATTTTTTTTGAATTAACTGAGGAACTGATGCGCCGTCATGCGCTCACGCAGGAAAGTATTGCCGCAGAATTTAAACGTAACGCGCACCATTTCCCCAAAGAATGCCGCCTGATTCAAGGAAATGAGAAAACATCGGTGCAAGCGACGACGGTGATGCCAAAAACGATAGAAACAAAATCCACAATTCCCTCGACAAAACAAGCCATGCCAATACAAGTTAGCAATGCCGGACTTGTTATTTTACAAGGGTTTATCAGCACTTATTTTAGCCGCTTAGACTTAACAATCGACGGCGTTTTTTCTAACCCACAAGCGCAACGTCAAGCGGTTCATTGCCTTCAATATTTAGCAACGGGACTTTCAGCTACCGAAGAACACCATTTAGTTTTAAACAAACTATTGTGCGGGTTATCAATTTCTGAACCGATTGAATTAGGTTTTGATTTAACACCCGAAAATAAAACAACAGCGGAGAGTTTAATCAATGCCGTTATCAATCATTGGACAGCCATCGGTTCAAGTTCTATCGACGGTTTTCGAGGAAATTGGTTAGTTCGTAACGGACTTTTAAAGCAAAGTGACGAGCGTTGGGATTTAATCGTCGAAAAACGTCCTTATGACTTACTGTTACAACATTCACCTTTTAGTTTTCATTTCATCAAATTGCCGTGGATGACAATGCCGCTTCATGTCACATGGCCAACTTAAATTCACTTCAAACAAGGATAAAACCATTCACACCATAAATTATTTGAACTGTCTAAAACCCCTATTTTAATTAACGCAAACAGGATATAGATTATGAATACTTATAACGACAATCAGCTCATCGCCGTCAAAAGCATACTTTCCACCATTGATAACGAATCGATTAAAAAGAATTCTGCAAAAACCGTAGCGCAATACAATTTGTATTTTTCGGTTGGCGCACAGCTTCTAGCACAAGATAAGTTCGAGCAGGTTAACTCAGAATTTGAAGAGACGTTAGCTATCAATGACCAAGGGGTTGCGTGTAATAATCGTGCGAACAATCTTTTAACGTCGGTGCAACTGGCAGATCAAAATGTCGCTACAATCGTTACCAATACAGCAACCGTCGCACAAAATGTGCAAGTTGCCGTCAACGCAGTTTTAAAACTTTCTTCTAATATTGGCAGTGCGATGAATATCGTCAGCGCATCCGAATATGAAACCGATATTCAACGCATGACCAGTGATGTCAATGACGTTATCAAAGAAACCGCTTATCACGCTGAATTGGCATCGCAATACGCAATGGAATCCAGTACCCAAGCCTCACAAATTATTTCAAAAGAAGTGTTGCAAGAAGCCAATACAACCAAAAACGACTTCGACAATATGTTGCAATGTACACAAGCCGATTTGGATAAATTAGCAGCTGTCAGAATTGCAGATACGAACAAACTTATCACTGCAAACAGTACGCAACGTACGAATGAGGGAATTTTTCATGAGATACAAGAAGAATGTAATGCCCTTAATAATGCCTACATTGTCAGTAATCACGATTTGAATTTAGCATTAGCAGTCGAAGTCGAATCGAATGAAAAAATTAACGTTAGTTTTGACGAATTTAAACCGCCATTTGGTCAAGCGGCTGTTCCATCCGGCAAAGATTGTCGTTTTCCACCGCCAAACTATTTCATTACCGTCATTAAAGCCGATTCCAAAGACATGTTTAATTATGATGTGGCAGAAACCGCTTTCAATACAAATAGAGATAGTTTTTTTTCTGTTAAACCCAATCAACAGAATCCGATAAACCTTAGTAAAGGCAAAGATGCCTTTGGTAAAGAGATAACATTCGGCACACAGTACACGGCTGTTCTCTATTTAGAGTTAGACACCCTCTATAAAAAATCACTAAACGATTACGATGACAAAATATCAGCGGCTTCTAATGCGTTTGTATTAGCAACGAAATTAGATAAATTTTCTGACGAAGGTGATAATTCTTCGTGCAATGTCATTAAATTTACAGGGACAAAAAAAGACCCCGCAAATGCCGAACATCGTTGCATTCTACTTCCAACACATTCGTTGTATACAACAGATCATCCCGACATTCCAACCCAAAACAGCACAGACATTTGGTTTGATTTAAGTATTGCACTGCAAGTTTCCGCAGACAATTACACACTCGCTAAAACGCAAAATGGAAATACTTATGAAGTCACGCTAGACGACGAAGCAACCGATTGTTTTGGTGCGTTACTCATCCCAACCAAAAGCTACACCCCTGCAATTTTGGCGATTGTTCCCAATACCGAATCTGATGCAAATGCCTACGCGCCTACTTTGTCAAAATTACAGCCGATGACATGGCAAAACGCGCAAACAGCTAAAGAAAATACGAACGCATAAAAAATAACGATTAACGGAGAAATTGCTATGACTATCATGAACAAAACGACGAAATATGCCATCAATGAAAAAAAACAAGCAGAACTTGATGCCCTCACCGCGCAAGTAAAACAAGCGACTTATCAAGTAGAACAATTGCAAGCCATCGTCAGCTCACTGACGCAAAAAAATACTGATTTTTCTGCCGACTTGGCAAGTGCCACGGCTGACAGAGATACCGCATTAAGTAATCTGAATTTGCTTAATCAGGTAATAAACGGCATTAAAAAAATGATTCGCACTTCATCGCTTACCGCAGATCAAACCAGTAAGGCAGACAGTAAAATCAGTCAAACAGCAAGCGAACTGGCATTAGTGACGAATCAGTTGATTTTTTCTGTCGAAATGATTGATAAGTTAGCACTCATGATAAACAAGAAAAAAGCCTCAAGAAGTACACTTTCCGACCAATTAGTCGCAATTGTCAACAACAGCAGTGCTGATGCTAATAATGCTGTAGCGGTCACTTTAACGGCATTAAACAGTTGTTATGTCGCAATGGCGTCGAGCAGTAAAGCTGAAAAAATAACACTATTAGAATGCAAACAAAGCATTGAGTTATACGGTTTACTGGCAGGCGATGAATCGGGAAAAAAAGATTTGCTTGAAAAACTTGAAAACGTCGAAAAAGCCCAGCAAAAAACCGTTGATAACTTAATGGCGGTCACACCACAAGAAAACACTGCCGCGCCTCAAAATCCACCTACGTCAATAAATGATGATTTGGATAAAGCAAAAAAAGACCTTGAAAAAGTGCAATTAGAACTTGCCGAAATGAAAAAAACGCCTCCTCACCCAGAAACAGAAGGCGAAGAGCATGCTGAACATGTTGGAAATTTTGCGGCCGATTTAGAGAAAAAAATAGCGGAATTAGAAAACGCTGAAAAACATCTCAAAGAACACATCGCACAAGAAGAAACGCAACATCATTCAAATACAAGTCAAACTCCTACACCTGCTCAAGAAGAGGATATGAAAACGGCTTTGGCAAATTTTCAACAAACGGTCGCTGAAACACTGGGTTTTAAACAAAAATCATTACAGCCAACAGAATCATCGTTAAATTATTTAGTCATTGAAGCGAATACAAAAGCAATCAGTAAATATGATTCGGCTTTAAAAGCAAACAATCGGGTTATCAGAGAATTGTCACAAGCACAAACGACTTTAGACAATGCAACGGTAGAACTCAATTCTTTAAAAGCCGGATTAGCGGCGGCAACGGCGGCATCACTCGCCGCTTAATATGATTTGTGACGAGGAGCTGACTTAAGATGATACAAAAACAGCTATATCGACCGTTCTATCAGCAATGCTACCTTAAAACGGGTGGCTGGATTCCCATGATGCCGTTTGCCAGTAAATTAGAACTTGGCGATTTTGGTCAAATCCAATCTGCTGGATTTAGACCATTAGGCAATATCGGAAAACTTAATCTGGTTCATGCGATAAAAAGTACAGATTTAATTTCGCTAAATCCATCGGATTGGCAACTCGAATCTGGTGTGGAAAAAACCGTCGGCAGTACCCAAACCCAAAACGATGGTCAAGAAAATGTGACGACGTGGAATACACAAACGCTGACCTTTAAACAAAAAGGGGATTTTATTTTTCATGGCGTTCAACCCAAAGCGTGTTTTATTGCTAATTGGAGTGAATTTAAATCGAGTATCACTTTAAAACTCACGCAAGCAGATTACAGTTTTCGAGATGTTTATGTTGTCACAGCCCTTGCAAGCGTTAATCATTGGGGATTTGCCATTGCAGGTGAAGATGGCGCGCAACTCGAATTAGCCGCGCAAATGTCTGACACCAACCATTTCACGCTTCTGAGCCATCAAAGTGTTATTGCCTTGCAAAATAGGCATATTGCCAGTTTTGAAAAAAGTGAAAATCGAGCGGCTTATTTTTTCAAAGCCAAAAAATTGGTGTTGTCTGATAAAAAAAAGGATATGTTCTTAAATCAACTGCTTCAGCTTGAACCTGCCGAAATGACGAATTGGCTGTCGTCTAATCTCATAAATCGAGTGCAAGTAAATGAGCTAACGCCAAATACTTGTTTAGATTATTTCGATTGGGTTGATACTTCGTTAGATGACGTTGAGAAATTATGTTGACGATGTTTGAAGATGAAAATCTGAGCGCACAGCAACGTAACTTAATCGAATTGCATGACGAATTAGATTGGTTAAGTCAGGTTATAGAACAAGTCATCTGTTCTTACCTCAAACAAGACGGTCATGAAATGCACTGGCGTGAAATTCCTGTTCCTGACTTAAATCAAGGTGCAGGAATTTACGCAAATGTGGTGCGTGATTGGAACTTGAATGTGTATGAACGGCTGGCTTTAGCGTTGACGATAGCCCCGCATTTAAAACCGCATTTATTGGATGTCTTTTTTGGGCTTAATGCTCATCATAATCGTCCATTTACTGAATTTGGCGGTGTTATTGATAAAACGTATAGCGGTTTTTTACCGACGGGACAAACGCTCAATTTTTTAATCAGTGCAAATAATCCCCCTTGGCTAACATCGGTCATGGCAATTCTTGATCCGACAAGCCGTTTAATGCGTGAACAAGTTTTAGAACTTCATACGCAAGAAAGCGGCTTACCCGCATTAAGCGGCGTATTATCACTTTCTGACCAATGGTTACACTATTTGATTACAGGCGAAAAAGTTCGTCCCGAACTCAGCCCCGCATTTCCCGCGCATCCAATTACCACGCCGCTCGATTGGCAAGACCTTGTTTTGGAATATCCGGTCATGTTGCAAATTCAAGAGATTAAAACATGGCTCAGTCACGGCGATACGTTAATGAATGAGTGGGGATTAAATAAAAAAATTAAGGCAGGTTATCGGGCTTTATTTTTTGGTTTACCTGGCACGGGCAAAACGTTAACGGCGGCGTTATTAGCAAAATCAACGGGACGTGAAATTTATCGCGTCGATTTATCGATGATTGTGTCTAAATACATCGGTGAAACGGAAAAAAATCTTTCTCGTGTGTTTGATGCCGCCAGTTATAAAAATTGGCTGTTATTTTTCGATGAAGCCGACGCGCTATTTGGTAAACGCACTGAAACGAATAACTCGAATGACCGTCATGCTAATCAGCAAACGGGCTATTTATTACAACGCATTGAAGATTTTGCCGGTGTGGTAATTTTGGCGACTAATTTAAAAGCGAATATGGATGAGGCGTTTACTCGTCGTTTCCAAGCGATGATTCATTTCAACATGCCGAAAGCTCCTGAACGTTTGTTGTTATGGCAAAACGCTTTTAACGGCAGTTGTGAATTAGAAGACGATGTCGATTTGACCAAAATTGCCGAAGATTATGAACTCGCAGGCGGTGCGATTATTAACGTGTTGCGTTATTGTGCATTGTCGGCAATTGCAAGAAATAGTAAGCGCGTTAGTCGTGATGAGATTTTAGCGGGCATACGACGTGAGTTTCGAAAAGACAATCGAACAATTTAAAATTATTTCCATAAAAACCAACTGGAGAACAACATGGCAGAAATG
>DALYHZ010000093.1:0-9090 GCA_031970635.1 Methylococcaceae bacterium
ATACACAAACCGCACGTTTAAAAGAAGGCGGGTTAGATTATTACAACCACAATTTAGATACGTCCGAAGATTATTATTCTGAAATTATTACCACGCGCACTTATCAAGACCGTTTGGATACGTTAGAACGAGTGCGAGAAGCCGGTATTAACGTGTGCTGTGGTGGCATTGTTGGCATGGGTGAAAGTGATTTAGACCGCGCGCAATTATTGATGCAACTGGCGAATTTGCCGCAACACCCAGAAAGCGTGCCAGTAAATATGTTGGTACAAGTCGAAGGTACGCCGCTTATGGGAACGGAACAACTCGATCCACTCATGTTTGTTCGCACGATTGCGGTGGCGAAAATTATGATGCCAAAATCACGCATTCGTTTATCAGCAGGACGAAATGAAATGAGCGATGAAATGCAGGCATTATGTTTTTTTGCTGGCGCGAATTCGATTTTTTACGGTGATAAATTATTGACCACTGATAATCCGATGACTAATCGTGATTTAGCCTTGTTTGAGCGTTTAGGTTTGAAATCTGCTGGTTCGAGTTACGCATAAATTTTAAGTATTCCATGACTTTCTCAAAATTCGTCACCCATCTCGATACGTTAAACTCTCAAGGCTTATACCGCTCGCGCCGAATTATTGACAATAAAGCGGTAGTCAATTTTTGCAGTAATGATTATTTGGGATTAGCAAATGATGCCAGAGTCATCACCGCTTTTAAAAAGGCGGCGGATGATTACGGTGTTGGTAGCGGTTCGGCGCATTTAATTTGCGGACATTCGTCCGCGCATCATGCCTTAGAGGAAGAACTTGCCGAATTTACCGGTCGAGAACGTGCGTTATTATTTTCGACTGGTTACATGGCGAATTTAGGCACAATTACAGCGTTAGTTGAACGCGGTGATAGCGTTTTTGAAGACAAATTAAATCATGCGTCGTTACTCGATGGTGGTTTATCGTCAGGCGCGATATTTAAACGTTATCCGCATTCGGATTTAGAACAACTTGAAAAATTATTAACCAAAGCAAGTGGACAAAAATTAGTCGTAACAGATGGCGTGTTTAGCATGGATGGTGATGTTGCGCTGTTGCGCGAATTAGCGAATTTAGCCAAACAACATGCGGCGTGGCTGATGGTGGATGATGCACATGGTTTTGGCGTTTTAGGTAAAAATGGCGGCGGATTAGTCGAACAATTAAATTTAACCTCCGATGACGTGCCGATTTTAATGGGAACATTGGGCAAAGCCTTCGGCACATTTGGCGCGTTTATCGCCGGTTCGGAAATTTTGATTGAAACCTTAATTCAATCTGCACGCACTTATATTTACACCACGGCATTACCGCCAGCGATTGCCCAAGCGACGCGGGAGAGTTTGAAAATAGTGATTGCTGAGACGTGGCGCAGAGAAAAATTACAAACGTTAATTGCACAATTTAAATCAGGTGCGGCGCAGTTGGGTTTACCGTTAATGCCGTCTGATTCTGCCATTCAACCGTTGTTAGTTGGCGAGAGTTCATGCGCGACGCGAATAAGTGAGCGACTTTTAGAAGCTGGATTTTTAGTGAGTGCTATTCGTCCGCCGACTGTTCCGAAAGGCAAAGCACGATTACGCATCACGTTATCTGCGTTGCATCAATCCGAAGACGTGGCGCGTTTATTAGAAACGTTGCATCGATTGCATAATGTGGAGAATTAAAAAATGGTGGAATTTACCTTACCAAAAAATTCTGTCGTAAAAAAAGGCAAAACGGTCGTCGCCTCTCAAAAAAACACGCCTCTTTATCGCGTTGAAATTTACCGCTGGTCGCCAGATGCGGATGAAAATCCGTGCATTGATACTTTTGAAATTCCGCGTGATGAATGCGGTTCGATGGTTTTGGATGTGTTACTCAAAATCAAAAATGAGTTAGACAGTTCGCTAACTTTTCGTCGTTCTTGCCGTGAAGGCGTTTGCGGTTCGTGTGCAATGAATGTGAATGGTAAAAATACGCTGGCTTGCACCAAGGCATTAGACAGTTTTGAAGGCGATACATTACGTATTTACCCGTTACCACACATGAATGTCGTAAAAGATTTGGTTGTCGATATGACGCATTTTTATGAGCAATATGCGTCGATTAAACCGTGGCTCGAAAATAAAAATCCTGCGCCAGAACGCGAACGCCTGCAAAGTGAAAATGAACGCGCCGCGCTAAATGAACTTTATGACTGTGTGTTATGCGCGTGTTGTTCGACGAGCTGTCCGAGTTATTGGTGGAATAGTGAGCGTTATTTAGGACCTGCGATTTTATTGCAAGCGTATCGCTGGCTTGTAGACAGTCGTGATGATAATTCGCCAGAACGGTTAGCCGAGTTAGATGATGCGTTTAAACTTTATCGTTGCCACACCATTATGAATTGCGTTGATACTTGTCCGAAAGGGTTAAATCCCGCCAAAGCGATTGCTGAAATTAAAAAATTAGTCTTACAACGCACGTGAAATCATCGAAACTCTATTGGCAATGCCGACGTGGTAGTTTAGAGTTAGATTTGTTGCTGAAAAATTATCTCGAAAATGAATATTCGATTGCCTCAGAACAAAAACGTCAGCAATTTGTAGAGCTGTTAAAACTTGACGATGACGACTTGTTGCCAGCTTTACTGAATTTTTTAACTTAACCCTGGAAGGATTTACTCATGAAAAAAACATTACTAGCTTTCGCGTTGACCGCTTTCTTTGCGTCACCATTATTTGCTGAACCACAAACATTAAAAGAAAATGAAATTGAAGAAATTGTGATGAAAATTCATCACGAAGCCGATCAAGGTGGTTATGAATTATTGTCGGTTGGCGAATTGAAACAAATGCTCGACGAAAAAGAACATTTAGTGCTTATCGATGCGCACCCACAAAATCAATTTGACGAAGCGTATATTGCCGGTGCGAATAATTTTGAATTTCAAGGTAAATTCACTCGCAACTGGAAAGACGATGTTGTTGGCGGCAGTCAAGAGGCTTACAAAGCACTTTTAGGTCATGACTTAAACAAAAAAATCGTTGTCTATTGTGGCGGCAATAAATGTGGACGTTCAAATACTGCCGCGATGTGGACAAAAGAATTAGGCTATCATCACGTTTATCGCGTCACCAGTGGCATTAAAGGTTGGCAAGACGCGGGCTTCCCTGTGCAAACCGCAAAAAAATAAATTGTATTTTGTCGGGGCGAATACATTTCGCCCCACGTTAGATTTAACCTCCAGCGAAATTCTAAAGTAATGACTCAAACAGACATCGAAACGCTCTTAAAAACTTTTATCGATCCACATTACGGCACGGATTTAATTTCAGCAAAAGCGGTCAAAAAAATCGAAATTGATGGCGCGAATGTGCGCGTGGATGTGGAATTAGGCTATGCGGCGAAAAGCTATTTAGACACGCTCAAAACCGAACTTACTCAACTTTTAAAAACTTTGCCTGAAATTGGCGAGGTGGCGATTTTCGTGCGAGTAAAAATCGTGGCTCACGCGGTACAACAAACGTTAAAACCGTTATCCAACATTAAAAATATTATCGCGGTAGCATCTGGAAAAGGCGGTGTGGGTAAATCAACCACAGCGGTGAATTTAGCGTTAGCGCTTGCTGCCGAAGGTGCAAATGTTGGCATTTTAGATGCGGATATTTATGGTCCAAGTGTGCCGATGATGCTTGGACTTTCTGGCGCACCTGAAAGCCAAGATAATAAAACCATGCAACCCAAAACGGCTTTTGGTGTGCAAACCATGTCGATTGGTTATTTGGTTTCAGAAAATCAAGCAATGATTTGGCGTGGTCCGATGGTGACCAATGCGTTGTTACAATTGCTCAGAGAAACGCGCTGGAATGATTTGGATTATTTAATTATCGATTTACCACCTGGTACAGGCGATATTCAACTCACGCTCGCGCAAAATATTCCTGTCAGCGGCGCAATGATCGTCACCACACCACAAGATATTGCACTGCACGATGCACAACGTGGTTTTAGCATGTTTGAGAAAGTGAACGTGCCGGTTTTAGGCTTGGTCGAAAATATGAGTGTTCACATTTGTAGCAACTGTGGACATGAAGAAGCCATTTTCGGTGCAGGCGGCGGCATAGCGATGGCTGAAATTAACAAAATTGAGTGTTTAGGCAAATTACCACTCGATATTCACATTCGTGAACAAGCCGATGTCGGCGCACCGATTGTTATTGCTCAACCGGAAAGCCGCATCGCGCAAATTTATCGAGAAATTGCCAGAAAAATGAGTGCAAAACTGGCATTAAAACCTAAAGATTTCAGCAGTAAATTTCCAAACATCGTGGTGCAAAACACCGCGCCCTGCCAGCAATAATAAACTGTGCGATAATGCGTCATTCTTAAAATATTCACCCCAACGTCAGGAACAGTAAATGTGGTTTAAAAATTTGAACGTGTTTCGTTTAACCGAAACGTTCGCTTTCGATGCAGAAACGCTCGCTGAAAAACTTGAAACGATGGCATTTCGTCCATGTGCAGGGCAACAAGCCTTTAGTTTTGGTTGGACTGCGCCGTTAGGGAAGGGCGCAGAACAATTGGTGCATAGTTCAAACGGTTTTTTGATGATTTGCGCGAAAAAAGAAGAGCGAGTCTTGCCGACATCGGTTGTCAACGAAATGTTGCAAGACAAAATCGACGAAATCGAAGAGCAAGAAGGGCGCAAACTATCTAAAAAAGCGAAAACGGAACTTAAAGACAATTTGATTTTTGAATTGTTGCCCCGCGCTTTTACGTTTTCACATAAAACTTACGCTTATATCGACACGCAAAACGGTTTTGTAGTAGTCGATAGCGCGTCAACAAAAAAAGCAGAAGATTTGCTCAGTGCGTTGCGTAAAACATTAGGTTCGTTGCCTGCAATTCCATTGAATACGGTGGAAAAACCGGTTTTAACTATGACGCAATGGTTGTTAAATCAAAATCCACCATCGGAAATTGTGATTGAAGATGAATGCGAATTACGCGCCCCTGAAGAAGATGGTGGCATTATTCGTTGCAAACGCCATGATTTGAGTTTGCCTGAAATTAAAAACCATTTGGACATTGGCAAACAAGTTATCAAGTTAGCGTTGAATTGGGAAAACCGGTTGTCATTTATGTTGGATGAAAATTTAGCGGTGAAACGTTTGAAATTTTTGGATTTAATTCAAGAACAAGTCGGCGAATCGGAGGCATCAACGTTTGAAGAAAAATTTGATGTAGATTTTGCCATCATGACGGCGGAATTAGCGCAATTTTTACCACGATTGCTGGCGATTTTTGGTGGCGAAAATCGCGCTTAATATTTAATTTATATATTTAATAAAGTTGGAGATTTAAAAATGACTATGACAATGGATGACCGTGACGGTTTCATTTGGTTAGACGGAAATTGGGTAGATTGGCGTGATGCGAAAGTTCACGTTTTAACTCACACGTTGCATTACGGTTTGGGCGTATTTGAAGGCATTCGTGCCTATCACGCCGATAAAGGCACAGCGATTTTTCGTTTAGAAGAACACACGGACAGATTATTTCGTTCAGCGCATATCATGAATATGAGAATGCCGTTTAGCAAAGATGAATTAAATGAAGTGCAATGTGACGCACTGAGAAAAAACAATTTAGACAGCGCGTATATTCGTAGCATGTGTTTCTTAGGTTCAGAAGGCATGGGGCTTCGCGCGGATAATTTGAAAGTTCACGTTATGGTTGCCGCATGGTCATGGGGTGCGTATTTGGGCGCAGAAAGTATTGAACACGGAATTCGTATTCGTACATCATCTTACACACGCAATCATCACAACAGCACGATGTGCAAAGCGAAAGCGAACGGCAATTACATCAATTCGATTTTGGCTCTGCAAGAAGCACGTGCAAACGGTTATGACGAAGCATTGATGCTAGACCACGAAGGTTTTGCCGCTGAAGGGAGTGCGGAAAATTTATTTATTGTGCGTAATGGCAAACTTTATACCCCTGAAACGACATCCGCATTAGAAGGGATTACTCGTGATTCAGTAATGACCATTGCGCGGGATTTAGGTTATGAAGTGATTGAAAAACGCATTACCCGCGACGAAATTTATGTGGCAGATGAAGCGTTTTTCACCGGTTCAGCCGCAGAAGTTACGCCAATTCGTGAACTTGATAATCGTCAAATCGGTAACGGTAGCCGTGGTTTTGTCACAGAAAAATTGCAATCGCTGTATTTTGATGCCGTTCACGGACGCGGTGATAAATACGCCGATTGGTTGACTTACGTTTAATGTATCGTCGGGGCAGGTTTTTATGCCTGCCCTTTACCGTGCTGTAACTGTGTCGGAGAAAAACCATGATTCCTATTCGAGATACTGCGCCATGTAATCATCGTCCCATCGTAACGTGGGCAATTATTGCAACTTGCACCATCATTTTTGTCGTCATGCAATGGGGGTTGCCAAATAACGTAAGTTATAAAGCCATCAATCAATTTGGCATGATTCCAATTCGTTATTCCAATCCAAAATGGGCGCATGATTTTGGCTTATCACAGGATTATGGTTTTTCATTTATCAGCAATTTATTTCTTCACGCTGATTGGATGCACTTACTCGCAAATATGTGGTTTTTATGGATTTTTGGCGATAACGTTGAAGATTTAATGGGACGCTGGCGATTTTTATTGTATTACTTGAGTTGTGGCGCGTGGGCAACCTTTTTGCAATGGTATTTCGATCCCGATTTAGTTATTCCGATTGTCGGCGCATCGGGAGCAATTGCCGGTGTTTTAGCCGCTTATTTCTTTTTATATCCGCTCGAAAAAGTCATTCTGTGGATTCCCTTTATTTTTCCGATTTTAATTCCGATTCCTGCGATTGCCTTTTTGGGAATATGGGTGATGGTGCAATTACACGATGCGACCACTGCTATTTTTTTCACGCATCAAATGGCAAGCGTTGCATGGTGGGCGCATTTAGGTGGATTTATTGCCGGATATATTTGTCATCCTTGGTTTTTACTCGATGAGCCTGTCGAAAAAAGTGAGCAACTTTAAAATTTTTACATTATGAATATAACGGTTTTTGGTAGTGGTTACGTTGGTTTAGTGACGGCGGCGTGTTTAGCCGAAGTGGGCAACGATGTGATTTGTATGGATATTGATGCCGACAAAATTGCAAAACTCAAGCAAGGTATCATTCCCATTTATGAACACGGTTTAGAAGAAATGGTCAAAGAAAATCAAGCGATGGAACGCTTGCGTTTTACCACTGACGTAAAAGAAGCCGTGGCACACGGTTTATTTCAATTTATCGCCGTTGGCACACCGCCAGATGAAGATGGTTCGGCGGATTTGCAATATGTGTTAGCCGTTGCAAAAAATATTGCTGAAAACATGGACGATTACCGTGTCATTATTGATAAATCCACCGTTCCTGTCGGCACGGCAGATAAAGTCAAAGAAACGGTGCAAAGCATTCTGAATGCACGCGGTTGTGATTTGGAATTTGACGTGGTGTCGAATCCGGAATTTTTGAAAGAAGGCGCGGCGTTAAACGATTTTATGAAGCCCGATAGAATTGTCGTCGGCACCGATAATCCACGCACCGCAGAATTATTAAAAGCCTTATACGCGCCATTTAATCGTCGTGAAGAACGTATTATTGTAATGGATGTGCGTTCTGCAGAACTGACGAAATATGCCGCAAATGCGATGCTGGCGACAAAAATCAGTTTTATGAATGAACTGGCAAATTTAGCCGAATATTTAGGCGCAGACATCGAACACGTCCGGCACGGCATTGGTTCAGACAGTCGAATTGGTTACAGTTTTATTTATGCGGGTTGTGGTTATGGTGGTTCGTGTTTTCCCAAAGATGTGAAAGCCCTTGCCCGAACAGCACAAGAAATGGGGTATCACCCAGAATTATTAACCGCCGTTGAGAATGTAAACGACCGTCAAAAACAACGCTTATTTGAAAAAATAACCACGCATTATCAGGGCGAATTGAAGGGTAAAGTGTTTGCATTGTGGGGCTTAGCATTCAAACCCGATACGGATGATATGCGCGAAGCACCTAGTCGCGTGTTAATTGAAGCGTTATTAAACGCAGGGGCGACGATTCAAGCCTACGACCCAGAAGCCATGACGGAAGCACAACGTTTATACGGCGAATATGCAGGCATTCGTTTTTGTAGTTCGGCAAAAGAAGCCTTAGCCGATGCAAATGCCTTGGCGATTGTGACGGAATGGAAGCAATTTGCTAGTCCGAATTTTCAACGTATGAGTGAATTATTAGCCGATAAAGTGATTTTTGATGGGCGTAATTTGTATGACCCCGCGACGGTCAAACGGCATGGATTAAGTTATTACGCGATTGGACGTTAAGTTTTTATGAATGACAAAACCTTCAAAACGATTGCCGAACATATCAGCAACGCCACGCAAATTCCTTTTGACATCAAAGCGACTAAACCGCTTTCGGGTGGTGATATTAACCGCGCGTTTTTGTTGCAAAGCGATACGCGACGTTATTTCGTCAAACTCAATCGTACGGATTTAATTGACATGTTTGCCGCTGAATTTGCAGGTTTAAACGAATTAGCGCAAACCAACACGGTAAAAATTCCACGTCCGATTACGTTTGGACAAACAGCCGAGACGAGTTTTATCGTTTTAGAGTATGTCGAATTAAAACGCGCTTCGTCGCAATCGGAAAAATTATTCGGACAACAACTCGCGCAATTGCATCAGCAAAAACAATCGTATTTTGGTTGGCAAATCGATAATACTATTGGTTCGACGCGCCAGCCGAATTCGCGCTCACAAGATTGGGTACAATTTTGGCGCGAACAACGCTTAGGTTTTCAATTACAACTGGCGGCAAAAAAAGGTTATGGCGGCAACTTGCAAACCTTGGGCGAAAAACTTTGTGAACGTTTGGATGATTTTTTCACCGATTATTCGCCGCAACCGTCGTTATTGCATGGTGATTTGTGGGGTGGAAATGCGGCAATGGATGTTGAAAACAATCCCGTGATGTTTGACCCTGCGTGTTATTACGGAGACAGGGAAGCGGATTTAGCGATG
>DALYHZ010000094.1:0-825 GCA_031970635.1 Methylococcaceae bacterium
TGTTATGCTGATGTGTTAGCAAGATTTGAAAAAATCCGTCATGCTAATGGAAATTTAAAAACGGCGGAAATTCGTTTAGCGATGCAAAAAACAATGCAAAGTAAGGCGGCTGTTTTTAGAACGCAATCAACGTTAGATGAAGGTATTTCAGAAATCACAGCGATACGTGAATCGTTTGCCAATTTAGAGATAAAAGACCGTTCACTTATTTGGAATACCGATTTAGTCGAAGCCTTGGAATTAGATAACTTACTCGCTCAAGCAAGTGTTGCAATTCATGCGGCGGCAAATCGACACGAAAGTCGAGGTGGTCATGCACGCGAAGATTACCCACAACGCGATGATACGAATTGGTTAAAACATACCTTAACGTGGTTGTATGAGAAGAAAGTAAAAATTGATTATCGTCCCGTGCATTTGTACACTTTGACCAATGAAGTTGAAATGATTGCGCCTAAAGCGCGGGTATATTAAATGTGTTACACATTAAGGGAAGGTAGCGATGAGAGAAGCAGATAATCCAGTCGTCACTAATATCGAGATTTTTCCGTGGAATGAAAATTTTGATACAGACATAGACATCATTGATGAACAACATAAAAAACTTGTACATTTACTAAATTCATTGGCAAAACAATTAGTTAATCAAGCAGACACTATTACATTAAACACGATTTTTAATGAATTAACTGACTACGCCATCTACCATTTTCAAACAGAAGAAGACATTTGGCATCAATATTTTTGTGATGACGAATTAGAACTCAAACATAAAGCAACACATAGCCAATTTATTGATGAAATTGCTTTGCTCAAAAATGAAGA
>DALYHZ010000094.1:853-9044 GCA_031970635.1 Methylococcaceae bacterium
GCCACGCAAATTGTTGAAGATATCTTATCGTTTTTAACACGCTGGTTAGCTTTCCACATTTTAGACAGTGACAAACGTATGGCAAAGATGGTTCAGCTCATGCGTGAAAATGCAACCTTAAACGAAGCAAAACACCAAACAGAACAAGAAATGAGTGAGGCAATGAACGCGCTCATTCAAGCAATTTTATCGATGTACGACAATGTATGTAATCGCACTGTGCAACTCATGAAGGAAATTGTTGAACGCCAAAAAATTGAGGCAAAACAACGATTAGCCTCTAACGTATTTGAAAATACCTTGGATGCTATTTGCATTACCGATAAAAATTTAAATGTCATTGAAGTAAACCCTTCATTTTGTCGGACTAAAAAATTATCTTCTAGCGATTTAATTGGTCAGCATCTTCCTGATTTAATTGGTCAACATTTACTACCAGATTCCGCAGAACAGCATTTGCCTGGTTTAAAAATTTCCTTAAAGTACGGCGCATTATTTGAAAAAATTTGGCAAGAACTTGAAGAATATGGCTATTGGAGTGGTGAAGTTTATAGCCAAGTAGCAAACAATCCGCGTGACGAGGAATGGCTGACGCTATCTTCTGTTAAAAACGAATACGGTGAACTCACCAATTATGTCGCCGTTTTTTCCAACGTCGCGAATTTACTTGAACTCAAACGTGAATTAGAACATCACGCACACCATGATGCACTAACAGGTTTGCCCAATCGTGTTTTACTCGCTGACCGTTTAAATCTCGCATTAGCAAGAGCAGAACGTAGTCGCAATACATTAGCAATTTGTTATTTAGATTTGGATGGTTTTAAAGCTGTAAATGATACGTTAGGTCATGGCGCGGGTGATGAATTATTGAAAGAAGTCGCTCGTCGATTTTCTAAACTGTTACGCGCAAATGATACCGTCGCACGATTAGGCGGTGATGAGTTTGTCATTTTATTTGGCGATTTGAAGAATCCTTGTGATTATGAAGTCTTACTCGATAGATTATTACAGCATCTTAATGAGCCGATTCAACTTGATAATGATCGCGCACACGTCAGTGCAAGTATTGGTGTCACCCTTTATCCGCAAGATAAAGCAATGCCTGAAGAGTTGCTTGAACATGCTGATTCTGCAATGTATCAAGCTAAACAATCTGGTAAATCTAGGTATGTGTTATATACACAAAACAGCATGCCACCATGTGGCAATACCCATTAAAAATCTTTTTTTCAGCAATTATTCTCGTTGCTGTCACGGAATTAGCAAAACGTAGTTCTTTTTGGGGAGCTACGCTAGCCTCTTTACCTTTAACATCCCTTTTGGCTTTCGTCTGGCTTTATTTAGATAGTGGAAAAACTGAATCCGTTGCGCTACTTTCACAAAGCATTTTTTGGCTAGTTTTACCGTCATTGTTGCTATTTATTACATTCCCATTTTTACTTCGCGTTGGTTTAAACTTTTGGTTAAGTTTGATAATTTCATGTAGTGTTACCGCATTGGCTTATTTGGGAATGATTCGACTATTAACGTATTTGGATATACACATTTAAAGGCAATTATTTGATGAATAATAAAATTAAAATTATTGGTGGCCAATGGCGAAGTCGGCTAATTGAGGTCGTTGATACACAAGGGTTACGCCCTACGCCAAATCGTGTTCGAGAAACATTATTTAATTGGTTACAGACCGACATTTTCAATAGTCGGTGTTTGGATTTATTTGCAGGAAGCGGCGCGTTAAGTTTTGAAGCCGTATCACGCGGGGCGAAAACCGTTGTTCAAATTGAAAATAATTTGGCGGCATATCGGATGTTGCAAACTAATACCGAAAAATTAAGGGCTACGCAAATTCAAACCATCCAAACAGATACGCTGACATATTTGAGTAAATCACCCTCATCACCGTTTGACATAGTGTTTATTGACCCTCCGTTTGGATTGGGCTTAGTTGAGCAAAGCTGTGAATTACTTGATAAAGGAAACTGGCTTGCGCCATACGCGAAAATTTATATCGAAACAGAAACGAACTTAATGTTGGAACACTTGCCCCAAAATTGGACTTTATTAAAAGACAAAGTATCGGGTGAAGTTGCTTATCGATTGTTTGAAATCCGATAAATTATACTTTTTATCATTTATGCCGATAAGAGGATCGGGTAGTTTGTAGCTAAATTGATACAAATTGAATTCATACAACAAAATATGAGATGAAACGATATGATTAGTGCATCACCAATCGGAGGATTAAAACTAAACACTTACGACAATTTATCCCCTGCCATTTATGTGGGTAAAATTGTTGATAATGCGAATACAACCACAAGTGTCGGGAATGCAAACTATCAAAATGCAGATGGGATGCTTGTGAAAAATGTTCTCAAATCACTCCAAGATTTAGGACTTGATACCTCTATTGTAAATATTGATAGTACGCCTATCAGTGATAATACATCCTCATCAAATGCTAATGATGCGTTGCAAATGTTTATGCAAGATTTATCTAAAGCATTAATCCAAAGTGATAATTCACAAATATCGCCAGTTGCTAATAATAGCGACGGTAACGCACTATCTACGGTAAATGATACTTCTTCAACACCAACAATTATTTCGGGCGGCACAAATTTTAAATATACCGTTGATTTAAGCCAAGCAGATTTAGGTGACAATCTTGCTAAAGTCGAAGCTAACGTTAAAACTGCGTTGGATAACATTGGACAATATATCAACTCTACAGCCGTTTTTAATTTAAAAATTCTAACGACAAATGTTGATTCTGATATGTTGGCGGCAACAAATTCTTCGCTTATGACGACAAGCAATCAAAGTAATTTTAATGCAGACACTACATTTATTGCTGATTCAATAAGTGGTAAAAAGACCTATCCTAATATTCCTGATGCAACGCTTTATATCAATTTAGCCAAAATGGGGGACATGTCATTTTCTGGCTTACCTACCCCAGATAAGTTTGATTTAACGAGCATTCTCACCCATGAAATTTTGCATGGTTTAGCATTTGCTGGCGGTAATTCAAATAATGGTGCAACTTTAAAAACGGCGTACGATTCGCTGATTACAATGCAAAATAACACACCTGTATTTGTCGGTCGTCATGCTGAAACGGTGAACGCTGGTAATCCAGTGCCATTATCACCTGCGAATTCAGGTCAAGGTTCTGCTTATTATCATGTCACAATTCCCAATGATTTAATGTCCGAATCTATTAAAAAAGGAGAAGTAAAAACCATTTCAGCATTAGATATTGCAATGCTTGAAGATATAGGGCTTACCATCACAGGTGCATCACCTAATACTGCCTCTAAATTACAAAATGCGTATAACAGCAATCCTAGTGCTAATTTACAAAATTTAATTAACTCACTCGCTAGCAGTGATAATCTTCAAAATAGCACGTTACAAACCGATTTTACCAATCTTGTTCAATCCTTAAACGGCAACTCATCAGCAAGTCTACAAGATTTCTTAGGGCAATTATCGATGAATGTGGGCAATAACGATTCTCTTCAAAATTCCTCAGGTTCTTTTTTTTCTGCTACAGCTTAATCCAATTTAAAAACAAAAAAGGCGCAAGTTGCATTTTTTGCAACTTGCGCCTTTTTTTCAGCTTAAAAGAGCTTATTTTTTCTCTTTCGCTTTATTCCGTTCTGCTACTTCTTTAATTACTTCGTCAGCCACGTTTTTAGGGCAAGGCAAGTAATGTGAGAATTCCATTGAGAACTGACCACGACCTGATGTCATGGTACGTAAATCACCGATATAGCCAAACATTTCGCTAAGAGGCACTTCTGATTTAATACGAACACCTGTCGGACCCGCATCTTGTGATTTAATCATGCCACGACGACGGTTTAAATCACCGATTACGTCACCAACATGATCAGCTGGTGTGAAGGTATCAACCGCCATGATAGGTTCGACAAGTTGTGGACCTGCTTTTGGCATGGTTTGACGGAATGCCGCTTTTGCCGCAATTTCAAACGCAATCGCTGATGAGTCAACCGCGTGGAATGCACCATCGGTTAAATTTACTTTGAAATCTGAGCAAGGGAAACCAGCTAATACGCCTTTATCAAGCATCGATTTGAAGCCTTTTTCAACGGCTGGCCAGTATTCGCGTGGCACGTTACCACCTGTAACCGTTGATTCAAACACGAAGCCTGTGCCTGGTTCTCCTGGAGAGATGATGTAGTTGATTTTACCGTACTGACCAGAACCACCTGATTGTTTTTTGTGGGTGTATTCGTCTTCCACTTCACGGGTAATGGTTTCGCGGTATGCTACTTGTGGTTTTCCGACGATAACTTCAACACCGTGTGTACGTTTTAAAATGTCCACTTTGATGTCTAAGTGTAATTCGCCCATCCCTTTCAAAATAGTTTCGCCGCTGTCTTCGTCAGTTTCAACGTGGAAAGACGGATCTTCTTGAATCATTTTACCAAGCGCGATACCCATTTTTTCAGACGCACCTTTATCTTTTGGTGCAATCGCAAGCGAAATAACAGGATCTGGGAAGACCATTGGTTCTAATGTAGCTGGTTTATCTGGATCGCACAACGTGTGACCTGTTTGTACGTTTTTCATACCCAAAACTGCAACGATGTCGCCGGCTTGTGCGCCTTCCAATTCGTTACGAGAATTCGCGTGCATTTCTACAATACGACCAATACGTTCTGTTTTTCCTGTGAACGTGTTTAAAACGCTAGTGCCTTTTTCTAATTTACCTGAGTAAATACGCAAGAACGTTAATGCACCGTAACGGTCATCCATAATTTTGAACGCTAATG
This sequence comes from Methylococcaceae bacterium, assembly GCA_031970635.1. GTDB lineage: Bacteria > Pseudomonadota > Gammaproteobacteria > Methylococcales > Methylomonadaceae > UBA10906. The sequence goes on from DALYHZ010000094.1 coordinate 5,665, forward strand.
CGCGTAATGGACGATTTGGATCAACGATTGCGAATTCACCAGTTGGGTTACCGTCCAAATCCACTTCAGGTTGTGGTTTAACTTCGGTTGGACTTGGCAAATAATCAATAACACCATCTAAAACTAATTGAACACCTTTGTTTTTGAATGATGAACCGCAGAATGTTGGGAAGAAATCCATGTTAATGGTTCCTTTACGGATACATTTTTTAATGGTTTCAACATCGGGTGCGATTTCGTCTTCGAGGTATTTTTCATAAACGTCGTCGTCTTGATCGATAACGTCTTCAATCAATTTTGTGCGATATTCTTCGGCTTTTGCTTTCATATCGGCTGGGATTTCTTCGATGGTGTATTTCATCGGATCCCCAGAATCATCCCAAATCCACGCTTTCATTGATAATAAATCAACAACGCCTGAGAATTGGTCTTCAACACCAATTGGCAATGTCATGACAACAGGTTTTGCTGCTAAAACGTCTTCTACTTGTTTTACAACGCGGTAAAATCGGCACCGATACGGTCTAATTTGTTGATGTAGATGATACGAGAAACTTTTGAATCGTTCGCATAACGCCAGTTTGTTTCTGATTGTGGTTCAACACCACCCGAACCACAGAATACGCCGATACCGCCGTCTAAAACTTTAAGTGAACGATAAACTTCGATAGTGAAGTCAACGTGTCCTGGTGTGTCGATGATGTTGAAACGGTGGTCTTTCCAAAAGCAAGTGGTCGCTGCTGATTGAATCGTAATACCGCGTTCTTGTTCTTGTTCCATGAAGTCGGTGGTTGCCGCACCGTCATGTACTTCACCGATTTTGTGAATTTTACCAGTTAATTTCAAAATACGTTCGGTCGTCGTTGTTTTACCTGCGTCAACGTGAGCGAAAATACCGATGTTTCTATAAAGAGATAAATCTGTCATGTGTTTACTTACTCTAAAATGAGTTTAAAAAGCGGGTTGAAAGTGTCGTATTTTAACCTAAAAACATTTAAGAGAGATAAAAAAACCTTTAAATAGTTCAAAAAGTTAGCTTTTCGTTTTTTATTTTCAATTAAAACCCTGCATTTTTAGCCATTGCAGTCATGTTAATTTAACTTGAATGCGTCCACATTCTCACCTAAACTCAAAACCGATTGCGACATTTTGTCGCACCTTTCAAAAGTCTTAAGGAGATGTTATGAGCGCATTTAATGAATCCCGTCGTCGTTTTTTAGGGCAATCAGGGTTAGGCTTGCTTGGTTTTACTGTTGTGCCGAATTTAGCGCGAGCGATGGAAGGCATGGGCATGATGATGCACAACAAACACACTGACGAGGTGACATATCCGAAAATTGCGCCTAACAAAGCGTCCCCAAACTTTCATCCAGATGTTGAATTGGATTTATATTGCAAACCGGCGGCAATTTCTATTTTAGACGGCGCAAAAACAAACATGTTGCAATATTCGGCGCGTTTAATCAAAGGTCCTAAAAATACGGTGGTCGATATTCCAAATTCGTATTTAGGCTCTATTATTCGCCTGCAAAAAGGACAAAAAGTTCGTATTTATTTGCACAACGGTTTATCGCAACCAACGGTTACGCATTGGCACGGCTTGCATGTTCCGCAAGTAATGGACGGTCATCCGCAATATACGATTGATTCTGGCGAAACGTTGGTTTACGAATTTGAAGTGGTAAATCGTGCGGGCATGAATATTTACCACACCCATCAACATGGCGCGACCGCTAAACAATTTTATTTCGGCTTAGGCGGCGCATTGATTGTGAATGACGAAGAAGAAGCGGCGTTAGAATTGCCTTCTGGTGAATATGAAATCCCGCTGGTGATTCAAGATAAACAATTCGATAGTCAGAATCAGCTTGTTTATTCGCCCATGATGCACAACAAAATGACGGGCTTTACGGGCGATAAAATTTTAGTGAATGGTTTCCCGAATTTTCATTTAGATGTTGCAAGTCGTGCGTATCGTTTCCGTGTGATGAATGGTTCAACTTCGCGTATTTACAAACTGGCGTGGGATGATGGCATGCCCGTTACAGTGATTGGCGTAGATGGTGGTTTATTAGAGCAACCCGAAACAAAATCTTATGTCATGCTTGCACCAGGTGAACGTTTAGATGTGTGGGCAGATTTCAGCGGACGCAAAGAAGGCACGCAACTCACGTTGAAAAGTTTAGCGTTTTCAGGCGTGTTACCCAAAATGAGCATGGGAATGAATCACGGCGGTTTAGCTGTTGGCAGTGAATATCCGATTTGCACGATTCGTGTGACGCGAAAAGTTAGCGACAGTCCAAAATTGCCGATGCAATTGTCGAAATTCAAACGTTATGAAATTAGCGACACCGCTAATCCGAATAATCCATTACCGATTGGTATTTCTGAAGCACCAATGTCGATGTTAATCAATGGTCGTGCGTATGAATTTAATAATCCGTTACCGTTTGAACGTGTAAAAGTGGGCAGTGTGCAGTTAATTGACATTTTCCACGCGCATGGTGCGGGTGGTATGAAAATGGATGAATCGAAATCTGCTGAACATAACCAACATAATGGCGGCAGTGAAATGAAACGCGGCGGCATGGGAATGATGGGCGGCGGTATGGGCGGCATGAATTTGTCGATGGCGCATCCGATTCATTTACATGGACAACAATTTGAAATCGTTAGTCGCAGTTTTAGTGGTGATACGACCGATTACGATACCGTGCGTGAAGGCTTTATTGATAGTGGTTTAAAAGACACCGTGCTGATTATGCCGATGGAAAAAATACGAATTATTAAACCATTCCAAGATTATAAAGGTTTATTTTTGTATCATTGTCACAATTTAGAACACGAAGACATGGGCATGATGCGCGAGTTTTCTGTTGAGTAACAAAATGTTACGATACAACTTTTCTTAGAAAATTAGCGCAGAATTGTAAAATTCTGCGCTTTATTTATGATTCATGAATTTTTAGATTTGGTTGTGATTTATTAGTATTTTTTCTTTGAGATGCTCCGCTAATAGTTGTACCCAACGGGGCTAAATTGAATGTAAGGTGATCTATTTCGTCCACAGGCAGATTCAATTCTTGTGCAATGTGATTTCTAGTAATTCCTTCTTGCCAAAGTGATTTAAAAACTTTTTCAAGAATTTGAGATTTTTCTTTAGCAATGCCCTCGGGTTCTTTTCGCAACATTCCTCGCTTAGACATTTCTATATTCAAATTTCTGTAATGCCATTCTGTTATTAAATTTAAATCGAATAATCTACGAACTAAAGAAGCAACAGAGACGTTCCATATTTTTTTAAGTTGTATTAAATTTTCGATAGTGGCAAAACGAGGAGCATTTGCCCCTCTAACACTACCTTCTGGCATAAGAAACGC
>DALYHZ010000095.1:0-3577 GCA_031970635.1 Methylococcaceae bacterium
ACCTGTCTGCAAAATGAAACTATTGAAAGCGTCAATCGTCGTGCTAAATATTTATTGATAAAAACGCAAAACGGTACATTGATTGTGCATTTGGGCATGTCAGGAAATTTACGCATTGTCACAAATGTCACGCCAGCTAAACCACATGACCATGTCGATATTATTTTTGATGAAAATACGGTCTTGCGTTTCAACGACCAACGCCGATTTGGCGCGTTAGTTTGGACAACGGGCGAAATTACAAAACATCCCTTATTGCGCGATTTAGGCGTAGAGCCGTTGACTGAAGATTTTACCAGTCAGCTTTTGTTTCATTTGGCAAAACGACGACGAGTGCCTGTTAAAACTTTTTTAATGAATGGGCAAATTGTGGTCGGCGTTGGGAATATTTATGCAAATGAAGCTCTGTTTATGGCGGGTATTTCGCCGATACGCCACGCGGGTGATTTGTCGTTGGCAGATTGTGAAAAATTAGTTGCATGTATTCGCGAAGTTTTAGCGCGAGCAATTGAACAAGGCGGCACAACATTACGTGATTTCGTGAATGCCGATGGTAAAGCCGGTTATTTCCAACAACAATTACACGTTTATGGTCGAGGGAATTTGCCCTGCACGCAATGCACGCAACCCTTACAAGAAATTCGGCTGGCGAATCGCAGTACGGTTTTTTGCCCCCATTGTCAGCAATAATAAATATTTAAATTGAAGGTAAAACTATGGCAGTCGGACAAACCCCTTTTCCATTGATGCCGCCAATTAGTGGCGTGCAATTAGGTACAACTAACGCCGGAATTAAACAAACGGTGCGTGATGATTTATTGGTTTTTCAATTCCCCGAATCTGCAACGTGTGCGGCGGTGTTCACGCAAAATGCGTTTTGTGCCGCGCCGGTGCATGTGGCAAAAGCCCATTTAGCACATGCGCCGCGTTGGTTACTTATCAACTCTGGGAATGCAAATGCCGGCACAGGTGAACAAGGGATGCAAGATGCGTTGCAAACGTGTCAGGATTTAGCGCAAGTCACCGGCGGAAACATGCAACAAGTCTTGCCGTTTTCAACAGGCGTGATTGGTCAGCCGTTACCGGTTGAAAAAATTACGCCTGCTTTGCCGCACGCCGTCGCAAATTTAGATGAAAACCATTGGGAACAGGCGGCAAAAGCGATTATGACGACGGACACATTTCCCAAAGGTGTATCGAAAGTGATTACCTTAAATGGCGAAACTGTCACCATTAACGGCATATCCAAAGGCGCAGGCATGATTCAACCGAATATGGCGACTATGCTAGGTTTTATCGCTACGGATGCCAAAATCAGTCAGCCATTATTGCAACACTGTTTAGCCGAAGCGGTGGAATTATCGTTTAATCGCATTACTGTCGATGGCGACACCTCAACTAACGATGCCTGTGTGTTAGTGGCAAGTGGTTGCACGCTTGCGCCAGAAATTACGGAAAATAGTGAAAATTACACCCTTTTTGCTAAAGCAATTTTAGCAGTGAGCCAAGAATTAGCTGAATTGATTGTGCGTGATGGTGAAGGCGCGACAAAACTGATGCGAATTGTGGTGTCGGAAGCGGCGAGTGATGCCGAAGCGGTACAAGTCGCCAAAACCATTGCACATTCACCATTGGTGAAAACTGCTTTTTTTGCCAGTGATCCGAATTGGGGACGAATTTTAGCGGCGGTTGGACGTGCTGGTGTAGAAGCAATGGAACTCGAAAAAATCCGTATTTATTTGGATGATGTGTGCATTGTGCGAGAAGGTGGACGTGCGAGCGATTATACTGAAGAAGCCGGTCAAGCCGTCATGGATCAAGCGGAAATTACCATTGGTGTAAAACTGGGGCGTGGGGATTTCACGCAAACGGTTTTAACCTGCGATTTTTCTTATGATTATGTGAAAATCAACGCCGAATATCGCACCTAAATCTATGACATACAAAAAAGCCCCGCTGTAAAAATCAGCGGGGCTTTTTTATTTATACCTTAAAACGGAATGTCGTCATCATAAGGGGCATCAAAACTCGGTGCTGCCGCAGGTCTAGGTGCTTGCGGAGGAGCATAATTTGGCGCAGGTGGTGGCGCGTAGTTTTGAGCAGGTGGTTGATAAGCAGGCGCAGGCGATTGATAGGCTTGTGGTTGTGGCGCGTAATTTGATGCCGGTGCATCATAACCGCCTTGTCCAGCATAGCTTGCTGAATCGTTGCGTTTACCCACCAAATCCAAAATGGTGGCATTTAATTCCAAACTGGTTTTCATCGTGCCGTCGTTTGCACGATATTCGCTCATTGTTAATTCGCCTGACACGAAAACTTGTTGTCCTTTTTTCAAAAAATCTTTAAGTTGCCCTTCTGCTCGCTTTCCCCACACAACAACACGTAACCAAATCGTTTGTTGACGATCACCAAACCCCACGTTATTGGCAACAGATACGTTTAACACCGCCTGACCAGACGGTAAATAACGAACTTCCGCGTCTCTGCCCACAGTTCCTGTGCATGAAAAAACATTACTCATAATTTATTACACTCTATTTCTTAACTGAATTTTGAAGGGAGGCTATTATCGTCGGCTTTGGCAATTTTGCAGCATTTTTTTAACGTAGGTTAATTGTCATTTCACGGCGTTCAACTCTAAAAACGCTTTTGCCACGATTTTCTTGTGCTTTCCAAAACACGCCGTTAATTTGAATTTCTGTACCGGTATAAACGCCACGTTCAGCAATGACTTTCGCATCGTCAATAATTGACATATTAGAAGTTAAATCTCTCAATCCTGCATGATGTAAATCCGCTTCAATTTTTAATTTACTTAACGTGTGGTGCAATTTTTCTAACATTTCAGCATTACCTTTTTCAGGATGCACTTCAATAAACGCTAAGATTTTATGGATGTCGGCTTGTTCTTTTTCATTGGGGATTAACTCGCGTTTTATTGCCGCAATGCGTTTTTGAATATAAGGATTTGAACCAGCTTGAACATGAGTTTTAATTCCCGAACTTGAACCAAGAATGGTACCTTTAACCATCACCATTGCCCATGTGATGCCGCCCATAATCGAGGGTTTTTTACCGCTATTTTTAGCACCCGTCACGATTTTATTTTCTGCCATCAGTTGACTGTTCATGGCATATTTCTCAACGACAATATCAACGCCGGCTTCAAGATGAAAGTTTTCTACAAAACCCACAATAATTGAACCATGTGCAACAATTTTTGCCGTATGTTCATCATCGCCAGCAGGCTCTGCAATTTCTTGATAGCCTTGTGCGCCACCGTTAATGTTAATGTCACCATTCACAACAAGTTCTGTGTTCCCAGTGACACAGCCTTTTATATTTAAATTTCCCATACATTCAATTTTTGCATCGGTTACGCTACCTTCGATAGTCACGTCTTCTAAAGCAAACACTTTCATTCCCTCAACCACATCGCCTAACACAATGACAGAACCATCAAAACGAATATTACCTGAGGCAAAATCCACGCGTTTAACGGTTAAAACAGGCGTGACAATCATGCCATTTGGCACGACAATGGGTTGCCCTGTAATTTCAGAAAGTAATTGATTAC
>DALYHZ010000095.1:3587-8938 GCA_031970635.1 Methylococcaceae bacterium
ATCCTCTGGATTTAAATAAACCCCTTTTTTGTCTCCAGAAAAAGGCGTGTCCGCACCACCCGCTGGATTGATGATTTCACCTAAAACGTTACGTCCTTTTTTACCTTGAATAGGTGGAATACGCTGCATTAACACTTCATCTTTATGCACAATGACAATATCACCCAATTCTCGGTAATCCACGTCACCATTTTCATCAACCAGCGGTTTTCGTTCATGCGCTTCGGGCATCAAACTTTGAAATTGTGCATCAACGCCATCTTCAGGTTCGAGTCCTTGAGCAATAATGAAATCTGCCGCATGTCCTATTGCTAAAACATTTTCAATTTCTTCTGGGGGTACAATGCCCCAAACGATTTTTTTTTCTTCTAATAATTTTTGTACATCCACTAACGTCACCGCTTTTCCGCCGAAACGAGGCGTTAAGGTTAAATGGGCTTTTAATTTATTTTCGGAAATTGAAATCATGCAAGTGGCATCACGTCGCTCGCCAATCTCCATTTCATATGTTTCATCTGGCGCATTTTTATAGCGACGTAGCAACTCAATAACTAGCGATTCATTGATAAATAATTCTGCAAATCCGGATGATTCCAAACGTTGTTTAAAAACATCCGCCGTTAAATCAACTCTTTCCTCAGAAGGATTTACAATGGCAAATAATTTATGACCATCTGCACTTAATTTGAACCCTAAACCATTTTCTATTTTTATTTCATCTGGGTTACTCATCGCTATCATCTCCCATAAAACCTTTCATTTTTAAATCTTCTTTAAGCAAATGTGCGATTAACCAATCTTTGGCTAAATATGTTGTATAACTGTGCAAATCTGCTATGTCGGCAACAGATAATGTGGTTTTCTTTGCAATACGATACACTTCATCTCGAATGCGTTTTAAATCAGTGATTAAGTGTTCATGCCCTCGTGCATTTCCTTCTCTAAATGGGAATAGATGTTTAAGTTGTAATGCCTCTTCATGACGAAAATGTGAAAGTGCAAAGTCATGTAACTGGTCAATAAAAAAAAGTAGCGGTTCTTTGTCTTCGGGATGGTGTAATGCAATTTCTAATGCGTTAATGGTTGTCAACAATAACTTATGTTCAGCATCAATGGTATTGTGACCTATACTAAAACGGTTATCCCATTTAATTGGCATTGATTTAATTCCTAAAAGATAGCTTGTGGATATGAACCTAAACATTTGAACATTGAAACTTTCTTTTTCAATATACTTAAAGCCTGTGCAACGTTAACATCTTCGCTATGTCCGACAATATCCATAAAAAACACATAGTCCCAAAGCCCTTGCCGTGATGGACGCGATTCAATACTAAGCATATCTACACCTGCTTTGGCAAACGGTTCTAGCATTTGGTATAACGCACCAGCTTCGTTATGCATTGAAACAACTAATGTCGTTTTGTCATGTCCCGTAGAAACAGCAGTTTGTTTGCCGATGATGATAAAACGCGTAGTGTTATTTGCATCGTCTTCAATATTGGCGACTAAAATAGGCAATTCGTAAATGTCTGCGGCTATTGCACCTGCAATAGCTGCGGTATTTGGATTAGTTTGAACTAAGCGAGCCGCTTCAGCATTGCTACTAACGGCTGTTTGTCGCGCATGAGGTAAATTTATTTCTAACCAATGACGACATTGGGCAAGAGATTGTGCATGCGAAAAAACCTCTGTAATTTCATTAAATTCCCTGGCATGTGTTAATAAATTTTGCTGTACGCGAATTTTCACTTCGCCACAAATTTGCAACGTTGATGTTAATAATCGGTCTAAGGTATGACTGATTACACCTTCAGTAGAATTTTCGATAGGAACAACGCCAAATGCACAGTTACCATTTTCTACAGCATTAAACACAGCGTTAATACTTGCAACGGGAATCGTTTTAATCGCATGACCAAAATGTTTAAAAGTGGCCTGTTGAGTAAATGTTCCTTCTGGACCTAAAAAGGCTACATCTAAAGGTTTTTCTAACGCAAGACACGCCGACATCAATTCTCGAAAAAAACGCATCGCTGTTTCATCGGATAACGGACCTGTATTTAAATCACGAATTCGCCGTAAAACTAACGATTCACGGTCAGGTCGATAAAATGAACCTTGTTCGCCTTGTGCGATTTTTGTTTCTGCAACGTGTTGTGCATAACGAGCGCGTTGGTTAATAAGTTGCAAAATTTGGGCATCGACAGCATCAATTTTTTCTCTCAATTCGGCTAATGGCGTGATTGTCGTAAGAGACATAAGCAAATCCTTGTGTTCGCATTTTTAAACTTCATTCATTTTGGCAAAAGATAACATATTTGCTTTACCGGTGCGATGCTGTTGTTTATTAATGCAGTAATACTGCGTATTTTGTGAAATACATCACAGTTTATTTATTTTTTATTTCGTAAAATAACCGCGTCTTACATACATTATTTCGACATTTGAAATTTTAAGGAAATATCATGTCTAACAACGAAAGTAACAACGAAAAAAACAATGAAACAAATAAAAACAACTCTAGTGCTGTTCAGTCTACGAATGTGGATACGTCAAAAAACGCTAATTCTAATATAGACAAATCAACAAAGGGGGACGATTACATATCTGGTCAATCGACAAAGGACAAGATTGACGGTGGGGATGGTGATGACACTTTGTTTGGTCAAGATGGTAACGATGATTTAAAAGGAGGTAAAGGCGATGATAATCTTGATGGTGGCAATGGAAATGATACGCTTGATGGAGGTGTCGGTAACGATACATTAAACGGCGGAGTTGGTGATGACCATTTACTTGGTGGGACTGGTGATGATTCCTTAGCGGGAGGAGAAGGGAATGATTATTTAGATGGCGGTCCAGGTAACGATGAATTGTACGGTGGAATGGGTGATGATCGATTATTTGGTGGAAATGGAAATGACACATTAGATGGAAATGAAGGAAATGATTCTTTAGATGGTGGAGCAAATGACGATTCGATAACAGGTGGAGATGGCGATGATAAATTATTGGGTGGTGCGGGAAATGATACTCTGACTGGCGGTTTGGGAACTGATACGCTTGATGGCGGATCAGGAAATGATTATCTAGATGCTAGCGATGATGGAAACGATAAACTGATAGGTGGTACAGGTGACGATACATTAGTCGGTGGCGCAGGGAAAAATGATATGACGGGGGGTACGGGGAAAGATATTTTTATTTTTCTTAGTGAAAATGACAGCACTGTCGATAGAAGTGGACGTGACATTATCCGAGACTTCAAATCTGGCCAAGATAAAATTGATTTATCTCAGATGGGGGTTGCTACAAAATTTATTGGTAATGCAGCGTTCAGTGCCACTGATGCAACAGGCGAAGTACGTGTTGATAAGGGTGTACTTTATATCAGTACAAATTCAGATTCTGATCCAGAGTTTGCTGTTGACCTAACTGGTATCAAGTCGTTAGCTGCTAGTGATTTAATTTTTTAAAGTACGTGCGTGATATGCCTTACTCATTTCATGTTAAATGAGGCATATCACACATCGTTTTTTTAATCTGGAACATTATCTTATTGATTTAATAGAATATTAACAATGGCATTTTTATTGCATGTAGCGACATTATTTGCCATTTTATACTTGGGTTTATTTATGAAAAAAATATTTGCCACGGTTGTTCTTGCAACATTTACATTTACTGCTTATGCAACCGAGGTAGGACAGTCAGCACCTCAATTTACTTTACCAACGTTAAAAAATGATTCGCCTATTTCTTTGAAACAATTTGCAGGCAAAGTTGTTTATTTAGATTTTTGGGCATCATGGTGTGCCCCATGTCGAACATCTTTTCCTTTACTTAATAAATTACATGCGAAACTCAAATCTCAGGGTTTTGAAGTCGTTGCTGTCAATTTAGATGAAGATAAGACGAATGGTGAAAAATTTTTGCAAGAGATTCCTGTCGATTTTACGGTGGTGCGTGATGCAAAAGGTGAATGGGCAGATCAATACATTGTCGAATCGATGCCCACTTCCTTCATCATTGATAAAAATGGCATCGTGCAAAAAATTCATCATGGCTTTACAAGTGATGATATTAAAGACTTAGAAAGTAAAATCACGGAACTTTTGGCAAAAAAATGAAAGTGATTACAAATATTTTGTTAATGAGCTTCGCTCTTTCGCTTATTGGTTGCAGTGAAGTATTACCACGCCAACGTGGAAATTTGGCATTGCCGCAAATGGCATTAACGCCTGACCCATTAGAATTTGGTTTACGACAACACACCGCTTTTAGTAAAGAAGCGGCAAATGGTGGTTATGGTGGCGGCGGCGGTGGATGTGGTTGCAATTAACAGAGAACAATTATGAAAAAAAATAAAGCAACACAAGCTCTTACAAAATTGAATTTAGCCGCATTAGCTTTAACAGGTGTGATGCAAGATGCTCATGCAGGACGTGTTGAAGAAACTTATAACGGCGATTTTCAATATGGGCATTATTCCGAAAGTGGTAATCGCATGAGCGTAGATATTTTTGATATGAGCGTTTCTGCTCCGATTGGAAAAAATATGACATTTTCTGCAGGCGCAGTGCGAGATGTCATTTCAGGCGCATCGCCATTGACGAATAAAAAAAATGCACGCGGACAGGTCTATCAAGTGCTTAGCGGAGCATCAGGCAATGCAAAAACCAGTGAGTGCCATCACTCAATTTGTGACCAACGTGATGCCGTAAATTCAAGTCTTACTTATTTTTTCGATAATGCCGCGTTAAATTTTGGTGGGGGGTTTTCTCAAGAGCACGATTACACTTCGCGTTACGCTAACAGTAATTTAAGCTGGGATTTTAATAAAAAATTAACCACATTAAACTTAGGCGGTTCGGTGGCTTTCGATGTAGTTGAGCCAACTAACTTTAATAGGGATTGTGGCAAGAATTGTTATAAAACCAGCCAACAATATTTACTTGGCGTTTCGCAAATTATCGATAAAGATTCGTTACTACAACTTAATATGACATTTAATTACAGTGATGGTTATTTGTCTGACCCTTATAAACAAGTTTGGTTTTATAACGACCTCACGGTTTCAGATATTCAAACCGACAAACGTCCGCGTGAAAAAACGCAGTGGGCATGGCTTGCACAATATGTTCGGCATTTTGATATGTTAAACGATGCCGCGTTGCATGCAGATTACCGTTTTACCACAGATGATTGGGGTATCAATTCGCATACGACCGAATTCAGTTGGCATCAGCCTATTGCTGATGGTTGGCAAGTCATTCCACGTTTTCGTTATTACTCACAAGACAAAGCAGATTTTTATGCACCTGTTTTTACTGGTTCACATAAAAATT
>DALYHZ010000096.1:0-8908 GCA_031970635.1 Methylococcaceae bacterium
GTAAACACTAAAATGGGAATAAGCGTATTTGCAAGTATTAAAACCGTTTTTGACAAATAAGGTCGGTTACTGTGCGGGTAAATATAAGCACTGATAAGGAAAGCGACCGCCATGAACATTCGAGCCGCTATCCAATATTGACTGGCTTTTGTTAATTCATTTGAAGTGATAAAAGCAGGCATTCCTGAATAGCTTAATGCGTGACAAAAATCCATTAAGCCAATACTAAAAAAAATGGTGCTGAGAAATAAGGCGTGTCGATTTTGAGATTGATCATAGGTATACCAACCTACACCAAATATGGAAAATGAAACAATGACACTAAAAAATTCAGCCATATTATGGAAAACTAAATAGTGTGTTTTATCCATAATCCAATAAAGTCGTTCAGGATATGACTCTACCAGCAAAAATGGGAATAATGACGTGATAAACACAAGTCCCATACGAAAGGTAAGAGAAGATGTTTTAAACATACATTAACCTCAATGGAAATTTATGACTTAAAAATTGTAACGCGCAGAAAATTGAACACGTTGCAATTCTCCATCACGCCCATCAAATGCGTCTCGCGTAGCATAAATATATTCCATCCCTAAAATAGTTTGACTAATTGGACTCCACAACAAATTAGCATGGACCGATTGAACTTGTGAAGTGATGTTATTGCCTGCACTAGCGATTTGATTTGCGTGAACAAAGCCATAAGTTATATTCGATTGCCATTCTTTAGACCAAAAATGTTGATAAGAAAGCATGCCGCTGTAGAGGTCAATTAACTGTAAATTTCCATTGCTAAACACAGCATCTTCAAAGGTGTTAGACGAAGCAATGTAACGCCCCAGAGCATTACCATAACTAAACATAAAACGAACACTATCTAAATCAATACTATTGATTTTTCCAGCTAAACTAACAGCACCGCTCCATTCAGCTTGAGCATTTCCAAGCGAATTAGTATTACGAATTTGTCGTCCTAATGTGGCTAAAGAAAATTTCCCCCAATCAGGATTTAAATTGAGACGCGCCACCAAATCAGGATAACGGTCAGCATTAGGCGTGCTGAACACATCCGCGTCCGCAGTAGCAACATCGCGGATTCGACTACGAGGCGATTCTAAAGCAAGTTGAAAATCCATCGGTAACGTGCTTAACGTAAACGGTTGCGTCCAACGAACTAAAGGCTGTCTTACGCCATATACCGCACCTGCTGAACCACCTGAATCGAGAAGGTTTGGCAACACATTTGTATTTAAAAATGTCGTCCAAGTTTGTCCTACTAATAAATTTCCGATTGAACCATAAGCATGGCGCAAACGAGGCGTATAAGTGTAAGTAGCGGGATCACCATAAAAATCCATTTCTAAAAGTGTGTTAATGTCTCCCCACTTACTAGGCGTAAATGATCTAAACCAAATGCGACTTTCTTTGGCATTGAAAGTGATTTGACTGTGTTCGCCTGCACGTTTGCCTAATGGAATTTGTGAATAAGTCGTATATTGGTCACCGAATTTATCACGCCCCGCGCTGACACTATTAAATAAAACGTCTGTTTTAACATACCCGCCAAAACCTAATGAAGTATCTGTTCCCGAAATTTTAAATGTCCCTTTCACATCACCAGTCGTTACTGCTGGTTTATTTGCAATTTCTTCTACATGCGAGGGAGGTGGTGTTATGGCAGGAATAGATTGCACGGTTTGATGTGTCTGAGCTTGAGAAAGTTCTTTTTCTAATTCGTTAATACGTGTATTAGATTGCTGAACTTGCGTTTGTAATGTTTTAACTTGTGCCTTAAGTTCGTTAAACATCTCTCGTATATCTTCTTCTGCTAAAGTGGGTAGCGGCAAGAACATGAAAGACAGTAAGGTGATTCTATTTAAAAACGTCATTGAATCCTCCTTCTTATTTTCTAAACAATGTGTGACATGATGTGCAAGTAGTTTCTATTTGACCTAGAACGTGAGAAATATTACCGACATGGTTTTGTTTTGCTTGTGCGCTTAAGGTTTTCGTTTGTTCACGCAAGGTGGTTACCAAGGCTGTAAAAGTCGTTTGTTCGGTGGTGCTGAGTTTTAGTGATGGTAATGTTGTTGAAATCGAATCGATTGTTTGTGACAAATTCTGAGCCGTATCAGAAATTTGTTGGGCATATCTGCGGTGTTCGGCATCTAATTCGGGTTCTGTGAGAAAACGCTCTTGCATCAGCGCATTCATACGTGCCATAAGTTCACGCAAGCGGTTATTGTGAACAGCGTGTAGTGCAGGATGTCCAACTTCGACATTTTCAAAATGGGTTGTCGTCTTAGACGTTGAATCAGCACAGGAGACTAACGCGGCTAAAGAAAAAAATAACACTGAGCGATTCATAAAAAATGCCTTTCATTAAAAATATCAAGTTATATCAACAGCGGCGACTGTATCATTATTTGCCACTTCAATCCCTATATTTTATCGATTTTGAATATTCGAACGTTCAATCGAAAAGCGAGATATGTGAAAGTAAGATATATATATCAAATTTTAACGTTTTCCTTTTCTGTATGCCCCTCATATCATGCCAAAGCATCAAATTTTTCATTTAATGTCTAATATTTATGAGGAGACAAACATGACTCAATTAAAAATAAAGTCTAATTTTTTAATAGCACTATTATCTTGTTCAACGGTTACTTTCATACCATTTGCTCATGCTAATGAATCGCAAAAAAGCAAGCATGTAAAACATAGTGCCATTGCGGAGAATACACATGCTGCATCATATTCACTCGAAAGTATTAACGCAAAAGTAAACGCCTTAGAATCACAATTGCAGGCAGTACAAGCTGAAAATCGTAATTTGAAAGCTATCGTGAATCGTCCGCATGTGGATGAAGATACCGCAAAAGTTCAAGAATTAGAAGCATGGGCAAATTCAGTTAAAGCCAATGGTTCAATCAAAGGCGGCAAAGATAATTTGGTCTTTTTTCGAGGCGGTTATAACCATGCAAATAACAGTCGTGGTGGTATAACCGGTGCGAATGCAGGTGGTGGTCTTTTAGGCAGTAAAGATTTGGGCGTAAGTGGCGACCCATTAGCCGGCGCAAATCCAGTACCTCAAGACGCTTGGTATTTTGGTGCAGGCTTTGATTGGAGTTTGAATGATGGCTTATTTGGTTTAGCACCTCATGGTACGGAATTATTTGCAGAATTGATGTTTGATTACAAAGAATTTCAAGACAGAATTACCAGCCCGTTAACAGGTCAAGGTTTAACCGTTAATCAATTTACTTTGGCGGCATCACCGAAAGTCAAATTATTTAAAGGCAGTGATTTTCGTCCTTGGTTAATTCCAGCAGGTCTTGAAATCAATGTAATTAGCCCACCATCTTCTGGTGTAACCTACATCAATCCAGGTATTCAATTTGGTGCCGGGGCGGATTATAAAATTTGGAAAGATTTATATGCGGGTATAGATGCACGTTATCACTTGAGTCTCGATGCTAATGACGGCGTAAGAACGGATGGTGTTTCTGCTGGTGGCTATTTAGGTTTTGGTTTTTGATGTGACAACGTCATAGGAATTTCGACAGTTTTGAAACTGTCGAAATTTTGTTTTCTTCAATTTATAACCTCAAATGTGGTTATATCTCTCCTACAAGATTTTCAATTAAAAATTGTTTAATATCAAATAGATAATAATAGTGGTGTGATTACTGCTTTTTTATTTTTCATAATTTTAGCTTAATTAAATTGTGAAAAATATGAAAAACACGTTAAGACATTTTGGAACACTTTTTAGCACAAGTTTATTTCTAACTTCTGTGTATGCCGATGACAATGTTGTTCTCACTGAGGCAGAACATGCCTATGATAGAGTCGAAAAAGCTTTTTATAGTCAAGAATGGCATGAATTACCCGACGAGCATTTAATCAATCCTGCCAAAATAAAATGGAATCGATTAGCCAAAGCCGCCTTAAATTTACCGGAATGGACAGAATTAAGTTTTAGTCAGCGTACCCGTTTTGAATCCAGTTCACATCCTTGGCACACAGGACAATCTAGCGAAACTAACCAACAATTACCTTTACTTTCACGGATTCGTTTGGGTGCAAATAATGAAAATTTTGGTTTCATTTTTGAAGGTCAAGATGGACGCACTTTTTTTAATGAAGCGGGGGATTTTACAGGCGGTGCATCTGCGTTAGTGAATACGTTTGATGTGTTGCAACTGTATGTCTCTGCGACTTTGCATAATCTAGCAGGAACCGGTTTACGTTCTGATTTGGATATAGGTCGTTTCACAATGGATATGGGCTCATCTCGTTTGCTTGGTCGAAATGGTTATGAAAATGTCACCAACAGTTATGAAGGTGCACATTTTGATATTGGCGCAGAAAATAAAGATTGGCGATTACGTACTTATTTAGTTTCACCAGTTAATCGTTATCCTAATCAAGCCGATGTCGGCTCATCGGATCGTTTAGTTTGGGGCGCAGATTTAGAAGGTAAAACAACCAGTTGGCTTAATTCTGACGTTTATTATCTTGGCATCAATGATAATAAAGACCCTGATATAAAAAAGCATCGTACATTTTCAGCTTTTGGCACACGTGCTTATCAAGTCCCTGTTAAAACGGCAAATTTAAAACAAGAATTTGGCGCATTTGATTACGATTTTGAAACAACGGTTGAAGTAGGCGAAAAAGGAATAAAAGATTTTTTTGCTTATGCCGGTCACGCAGAAGTCGGTTATACGTTTAATACGACTTGGTTTCCACGTTTACTAGCTGATTACGATTATTCAAGTGGTACTGCAAATCCAGATGGTGGGACAAATAATACTTTTGATAGACTTTATGGACCTCGCACGAATATGAGCGTGACCAGTTTGATTGGTCCTATGTTTCAATCAAATATGGAATATGGCGGTTTGCGTTTAGTTGCAAAACCCACAGATGATATAAAACTGAATTTAAAACATCACACTTGGTTTTTAGCAGAAGCAAAAGATGCGATGGTAAACAGTGCAAGCACCTCAGCCGACCAAAATTTGCAAGATAAAACAGGTAGAGCAGGTCGTTATTTAGGACAGGATGTTGAATTTACCACAACGTGGTCGTTGCGTTCTAATCTAACGCTTGAAGCCGGTTATGAACACTGGTTTAAAGGCGATTATTTCTCTCGTTTACCGAATACGGGTAATGTCCATAAAGACTTACCTATGGGCGGAGACAAAGATACGGATTATTTTTATGTAAGTAGTGAACTTCGGTTTTAACTTTCATGTTGATTAGACGCATGTAGTTACTTTGACAGTCCTAAAATTAAAACACGGTTTTTTTACCGTTTCGCTTTTATGCCATAATGCGCAAAATCTTTAATTTTCAACAGCGGATAGTTATTTCATGACACAAAGAAAAATTTTAGTGACCAGCGCATTACCTTATGCAAATGGCGCAATTCATTTAGGACATTTAGTCGAATATATCCAAACCGATATTTGGGTGCGCTTTCAAAAACAACGCGGCAACGCATGTTATTACGTTTGCGCCGATGACGCACACGGCACGCCAATTATGCTCAAAGCTGACCGCGACGGTATTACGCCTGAGCAGTTGATTACCGAAGTGGGCAAATCGCATTTTGCAGATTTTTCAGACTTTGGTATTGCATTCGACAATTATCACTGCACGCACTCGCCTGAAAATAAAACGCTTTCGGAACTCGTTTATACCCGTTTGCGCGAGGCGGGACATATCAGTTCACGCACGATTACGCAAGCATTTGACCCCGTCAAAAACATGTTCTTGCCAGACCGTTTTATCAAAGGCGATTGCCCAAAATGTGGCGCAAAAGACCAATACGGCGACGGTTGTGAAGTGTGCGGCGCAAATTATTCGCCAACGGATTTAAAAAATGCCGTTTCAGCAATTTCGGGTGCAACGCCGATTGAAAAAGATTCTGAACATTATTTTTTCAACTTAGCCGATTTCACTGACATGTTGCGCGACTGGACAACGGCGGGACATTTGCAATCGGAAGTGCGTAATAAACTGGCTGAATGGCTCGAAGGCGGTTTGCAACAATGGGATATTTCGCGCGATGCGCCATATTTTGGTTTCGAAATTCCCGATGCGCCGAATAAATATTTTTACGTTTGGCTCGATGCACCGATTGGTTATATGGCGAGTTTTCAAAATTTGTGCGACAAAACAGGTTTGAAATTCGATGATTTTTGGGGCAAAGACAGCGACGTTGAACTTTATCATTTCATCGGCAAAGACATTATTTATTTCCACGCGCTTTTCTGGCCAGCGATGCTCAGTGGCGCGAATTTTAGAACGCCTGACGCGATTTTTGCACACGGTTTTTTAACCGTGAATGGCGAAAAAATGTCGAAATCACGCGGCACATTTATCACTGCTCGCACTTATTTAGACCATTTAAATCCTGAATATCTGCGTTATTACTTTGCGGCAAAATTGAGCAGTAGCGTGGATGATTTGGATTTGAATTTTGACGATTTTAGTCAACGGGTGAATTCGGATTTGGTCGGGAAAGTTGTGAACATTGCCAGCCGTTGTAGCGGCTTTATTCGTAAAAAATTCGATAATCAACTTTCTGCAACCTGCGTTGAACCGGAATTGTTTGCTGAATTCATTGCCGAAAATAAAGCGATTGCAGAAGCCTACGAACACCGTGAATTTGGAAAAGCCATGCGCGAAATCATGGCATTAGCCGATAAAGCAAACCAATATATTGACGACAAAAAACCGTGGGCAATCGCCAAAGAAGAAGGCAAAGACGCGGAATTGCACGATGTATGTTCGGTGGCAATTAACTTATTTAGAATTTTGGCGGCTTATTTGAAACCTGTTTTACCAACGCTAACGAGCGAAGCAGAAATTTTCTTGAATTCGCCAATCACAACATGGATTGACCAATTGCAACCGCTGACAAATCACACCTTAAACGATTTCAAACCGTTAATGACGCGCGTGGAAGCCGATAAAATTACGGCAATTGTTGAAGCATCGAAAGAAACGTTGCTTAAAGTTTAGAAGGAAAAACGCTTTTCTGCGCCAAATTTTAAGGAGAAAACATGCACATTTTGTTAAGTAATGATGATGGCTATTTAGCAGAAGGAATCATAACGTTAGCCAACGCCTTGAGTGATTATGCAACGGTTTCAGTTGTCGCGCCGGATAGAAATCGTAGCGCAGCAAGTAATTCGCTGACATTGGATATGCCATTGCGAGCGACGTTAGCGCATAACGGTTTTACGAAAGTGGATGGAACGCCAACCGATTGCGTACATTTAGCGATTACCGGTTTACTTGAAAATGAGCCGGATATGGTTTTTGCGGGTATCAATCATGGCGCGAATTTAGGCGATGATGTGTTGTATTCTGGAACTGTTGCGGCGGCAACGGAAGGGCGTTTTTTAGGTTTACCCGCCGTGGCTATCTCGCTTGTAGGCGACCATCCACAGCATTTTGAAACCGCCGCGCAAGTTGCGGTCATTTTATTAAACCAAATTCGAGAAAAACCATTACCTGAAAATACGATTTTGAACGTCAATGTGCCGGATATGCCGTTTGCAGAATTGAAAGGGTTTAAAGCCTGCCGCTTAGGGCAACGTCATAAATCTGAACCAATTATTCCCAGTGAAGATCAACGTGGTCGACGAATTTATTGGGTTGGTGCAGCCGGCGCAGAACAAGATGCGGGCGAAGGCACAGATTTTCATGCTATAAGTGATGGTTATGTTTCGGTTACGCCGCTACAACTCGATTTAACATGGTACGACCGTTTAGAAACGTTAAATAAATGGCTGCCCAAGGCTGCGAAACTATGATGCAGAGGCATTTACAAGGCATCGGGATGACTTCACAACGCACCCGCGACAGAATGATTAAACGGTTAATAGAGCAGGGCATTACGGATGAGCGTGTTTTGAATGTGATGCGAACAACACCACGTCATATTTTTATGGATGAAGCCTTAGCCAGTCGCGCTTACGAAGATACCGCCTTGCCAATTGGTTATAACCAAACGATTTCACAGCCTTACATTGTTGCTCGAATGACAGAGCTGTTATTGGAAAATAGAGAATCTTTGGGCAATGTGCTAGAAATTGGTACCGGCTGTGGTTATCAAACCGCCATTTTGGCGCAGTTGGTGGGTGATGTGTATTCAGTTGAACGGATTTTACCGCTACAAAAAAAAGCCAAAACACATACTGAATTATTAAAACTCAAAAATATTCGTTACACGCACAGCGATGGCGGTTGGGGTTGGGTAGATTATGCGCCTTACGATGGAATTTTAGTTGCCGCCGCACCGAGTGAAGTTCCCGAAGCGTTATTAGAACAACTTGCCGTTGGCGGCGTGATGATTATTCCCGTGGGCGAACAAGACGGCGACCAAATTTTGCAACGTATCACACGAACAGAAAGTCATTTTCAAATTGAAGAATTAGAACCGGTCATTTTTGTGCCATTTTTAGCAGGAAAAGAATAAACATGTTTCAAAAACTTTATGACAAAACTTTGCGCTGGTCGCGCCATCAACATGCGACGCGCTATTTAGGCTTTGTCAGTTTTGCGGATTCGTCATTTTTTCCGATTACGCCGCTGGTCATGTTAGTGCCGATGGTATTAGCGCAACCCGATAAGGCGTTTCGATTGGCACTTTTAACGACAATTATGTCAGCATTGGGTGCGGTGCTGGGTTATAGCATTGGTTATTTTTTATTTGAAACGATTTCGCCTTGGTTACAAACGACGCATTATTGGAATGATTATTTGAACGCAAAAACAGAAGTGGATAAATGGGGGATTTGGGCAGTGTTAATTGGTGGTTTTTTACCGATTCCCTATAAAATTTTCACAATAACTGCCGGTTCATTAAATATGGCGTTGT
>DALYHZ010000097.1:0-8907 GCA_031970635.1 Methylococcaceae bacterium
AACAGGTAAACCAAGCAACATCAAAAAAAGAAAGCGTTTCATGTGTAATTTTCCTATTTGCGTTATTGATTTTGTAATATTTGAAAAGGTGAAGTTTTCGTTTCAACATTGTTTTTATTCAAACAGCTGTATTGAAAACTATAAGTTTGCGCTTTACTCACAGGACTATTAACCATGACCGCATAATCGCCATTGCCAACTTGTACATCTAATACATCGCCTATTGTATTTAATGCCGTGCCACCTTTAATTACTTGTGCGGTTAAATTTCCTGTCGATGTCGACATAACAGGGGCTACTGTTGCAGTGTTTTTTATTGCCGCTGTTTTATTGGTCACTGTTACTTTCAAAGTATCCGTATTACCGTTTGTCTTATCTTTAGCACAGTTAATTGCGTATTTTGCAGTTTTGCCATTGGCAAGTGTTTTTGATATTGAAGCAACACCTGATTTAGCCAAAGTCGAAGTTCCAACTGTTGCCTTACCAGCCGTGTTTAAGCACTGATATTGAATAGTGTAAGTTTGTGCCGTTTTTAAGGTTAAATTTGTTCCGAACGTATCAAGGCTTAATGTATACGCGCCATTCCCACCTTTCAAGATCACATCTTTACTCGTCTCTGCCATAATTGAAGAAGCCGTAGCACTTAATTTCAACTTAGTTAAAGTGGCATTTAAAACTTGCGGAGGAACCGTTGTCGTAGTCGGCGATGTGCCGTCACCTGCGTTATTTTCAATAAGTTTAAAATTTAAATGATCCGTATCACCCACTGCGCCATTGTCACTTTTTGCACAAGTAATTTTAAAATAATCCGTTGCGCCAACCGTATTACTTAAATTCTGTGCGCCAGAATTTAAAGCGAAAACGCCCTGCTCTACGCCCCCAAACACGACGAGTAACAATACTGTTTTTTGAACTATTTTTTTCATTATGAATGATTCCAAAGTAAACACTAATCAATGCGCCTATTATCGCGTATTTTGAGAGAGACAGCATTTTGAAATCGGCACGCAATCAAAGATAAAAGCGTGCCGACGATTTACAACAGAAAATTATTTAACAGGTGTTGGCCAATATAACGCGCCGTTTGCGCCAGCTGGATATTTTTCGGCTGAAATTGGCAATAAATTGTCAATATCAGCGTTGCTAGGCTCAATATAAACCGTGTCATAATCTGTCGCATCTGAACAAGCAATTTTTGTTGACGTGACCGCTGCACCATTTGCATCTTTAGCACCAGTTGCCCACCCAGCTTGAGTACGATCGATTACAGTCCCTGTCTCAGGATTAAATCCTTTTGTACCAGGTAATGGATTGCGTGATAAATCACGATTAACGGTTAATGTTGACCAAAACACAGGATTTGCACCTGCATTTGGCATGACAACAGGATCATTAAACTTCGTCGTCATGTGACCAATCCATAAATCTACACGACTTGGACTGTTATAAGAATTCGCGCCTTTTTCACACCAGTTAGCCACGGCTACACGAATTTTTAATGCTTTTGCACAAGATTCTGGTTTGAATTGAAAAGCGTTAATACCAAATGGTGAAAGACCTGTTTCACTAATGTCAGTACCATCCGCTTTTTTCGCACTTTCTAAAAGAGCAGGACCGTTATAAGGCGATGTGCCACTCCAACTTTGCCAACCACGTACGTTACCTTTAGCATCGACTTTTGGAATATTGTTAGCGAAAATTGTTCCGCCCGTATTTACCAACGACAATGCAGAAACTAAAGGCACACCGCTTGATGCTGTTCCTGAACCGACGATGTCTTTTGATAAATCTGGGATTATATCTTCCTCACCTGTCGTAAATCCTGCAACCGCAGGTGTTGTTGCAGTTGCCGCCACAGCAGCTTTACCTTTACTACCACGGATGATCACGTCACTAAAGTTAGGTGAATTTGGGAAAATTGCACTCAACGCAATTACATCTTTATGAGGTACACCATTACCTTCACCACCGACATTAGTATTACAACCATGCGTAATAGTGACAGCATTCCAAGTTTTAACGGTGCCTTCAGTAATTTGATCTTTAAAGCCTGCGTGAGCATGGGCAAGTTGTGCTGTGCCGGCCAATAAAGCCAATGATGTTAACGTTTTTAGCGTGGTATTCATTTTTTGTCCTAAACAAAGTTATTTTTGATATTAAATTTTAAGCAACAAATTCAAGTTTCTAAAAAACAAAAACTCAAAGTGTTCTCATGTTTTAGCAGAATGCACGCCAGCTTTTTTTTAAAGGATAAGCTGTTGTAATGCCCGAATTAAATTACTTTTTTCATGTATTTGAAAATCAAAAATATGTGATATGACACAAATAAAAATAAAAAATATGTGATATGCCTTAAATTATTTCCCCAATCTCGCTATCTGTTCTCGTCAATTTGTTACACAGTTCATTAGTTATAGAAAGCGCATCATCAATTTCAAATACTTCCATTTTCGCCGCAATTTCAAGTATAGCTTGTTCTACATTCGTACCAGCAACATCCGCGCACAATTGAGCAATATAAATTTCAGCAACACCTATATCGTTTTCCAATGATGACGCCAAACTTTTTAACCGAATCAATAAACTTTCATGACTTAATGCCCCTGCTTTTGTTGCAGTGATTCCTATGTCTATAGGCATTTCGTCAATTTCATCTATGGCTTTTTGCAACAAATTCCGTAATGTTTGGAACAATTCATTATTAGGTATTTCTTCTCGCTTCAATAACATATCGATTTTCGAGCTACACGCAAAAAGTTCGGTCGCATCAAGCGTTCCACAAACGCCTTTAAAACCATGACAAAACGCTTCACCTGCTTGAATACCTTTTTCTGTTATCAAGTTTTGTAATTCATCAACCGCATTTGCATAATGTTCCCGAAAACGACGTAACTGTTTGAAATACGCATTTGAATTACCGCCAATACGTCGAACGCCTTTTTTTACATCAAAATTTTTCAATGCATATGTATTTGAAATCGTCTCTTTTACTGTCGTAGTAACACATTTTTTTCCTAACCATCGCGCTAATATCGAAAATAACTGCTCAGGCACAATCGGTTTAGCAATGTAATCATTCATTCCTGCTTGTCGGCATTTTTCGACATCTTGTTCCATTGCCATTGCCGTCATCGCGATAATTGGTAATGATGAAAAATGTTCATTGCCTAATTTTTTTGCCAGCAATCGAATGTTTCGTGTCGCTTCAAGTCCATCCATTATAGGCATTTGTACATCCATTAAAACCGCATCGTAATTGAACTGCTGCACTTTTTTAATAGCGTCTTCACCATTGACAGCTTCATCGACTTTGATATTTAGAGTATTCAATAATGCCACAGCAACTTCACGGTTAATTTCATTATCTTCAACTAATAACAAACAAACATCCTGATAACCATCGGTAAAACTATTCATATTTGATTTTAGACTTGCATTCATAATCTTAGAATCAAGCACAAATAGAATGCTGTCGAGTAACATAGAGGGCAATATGGGTTTGATAAGAAAACCATCCATATAACATTGTTTGGATAACTTTGTTGCCGCCTCACGATCATAAGCTGTGATGCCTATGATTTTAGGTTTTCGTGAAATATGTATACCATCAAGAATATATTTAATAAGCTCGTCATCATTTATGTCTGGCATATTCCAATTCAAAAATACGATATCGAAAGCATGACTTTCTAGCTGTTGAATTGCCGTAAATCGATTATTCACAAAGCTCACATCAAACTGAAAAAAACGTAACATTTCACAAAGAATGTCGCCTGAAACCTTATTATCATCGACAACCAGTACACAAATATGACTTGGTAAATGTTCTGTTTGTGCGAAATGTTTTGATTTAGCAGAAAATGGCGTAATTTTTAATGGAATAGTGCAACAAATTGTAGAACCTTTTCCGAGTTGCGATGCGTCTATCCAAATATGCCCTCCCATTAACTCAACAAGATGTTTACTAATCGCTAAACCTAATCCTGTGCCACCAAAACAACGAGTGGTACTTTCATCGGCTTGCATAAATTTTTGAAATAATTTGTTTTGCACTTCTTCTGACATTCCAATGCCAGTATCACGCACCACAATATGTAAAATGAAATCCGTTTCTGTCATATCGCTACAAAAAAATGTGAGTTCTACCTCCCCTTTTTCAGTGAATTTAATGGCATTACCACATAAATTTAATAACACCTGTTCCAAATGAAGAGGGTCGCCTAATAGCGATGATGGCAGGTTAAAATCGTAACGGATTAAAAATTCAATTCCTTTTTTTGAGGCTTGCAGTCCTATGTTATCAATTAGCCGTTCTAAAACTTTGTCAAAATCAAACTCAATGGTTTCAATTTCCAATTTTCCGGCTTCTATTTTGGAAAAATCTAAAATATCGTTAATGATTTCAAGTAAATAATTTGCAGCACTTTGTGCTTTGCTCAAATAATTGCGTAAAATGGGCGGCATATCGCTTTTAAGCGCAAGATATAACATACCAAGAATCGCATTCATTGGTGTGCGAATTTCATGGCTCATATTCGCCAAAAAAGCACTTTTTGCTACATTAGCGGCTTCTGCCATTTCTTTTGCTTGTGCTAATTCTTGAGTGCGAACTTGAATAAGTTCTTCTAAATGTTGACGGTGATGATTTAATTCTTCGGTGCGTTCTCGAACTTGTTGGTCTAAATTTTCGTTTAACGCATTAAGACGTGCTTGAATTGCGTCAAGTTCTTTGTTTTGACGAAGGGAATTGTTATAAAGCGAAAACAGCATATTTAAAATTTGTTTTCCGCCGCTAGCCACAATATGTTGTTTTCCATTGACATAAACAACTTCTTTGCGTCGTTCATTTGCCCATAATCGTTGACTTGGATTATTCAATAGGCAATGAATCGACGTTAATAAACTCGCTTCCACAAAAGGTTTAATAAAATAAGCATCTGCACCTGAATTGATGGCTTCGATGATATCTTCGGGTTCTGAAAGTGTTGTGAGTAAAATGAGAGGAATTGTCCACAATTCATCATCAAGTTTAAGTGTTCGGCACAATTCATAGCCATCCATAACAGGCATGATGATGTCGCTAATTATCAATGCCGGTCTGCGTACATGAATTGCGTGTAAACCTTCTTCACCATTTTTCGCCAACCGAATTGAATACCCTTCTCTAGTAAGAATAAAGCTCAATAACTCGGTAATTGATGAACTGTCGACAATAAGAATTTCAGGATGGTTGTTAAAATCCATATCTTGTCTTGTTATATTGTCTTTTCCCGTCATGGTATTACACTCTCCTAGTATCTTAGCAATCGAAACTGTATTCTTTATACACTTAATTTCTTGACAGGTTGAAACGTATTCCTGCAATTTTTACCAAATAAACAACCGTGCTTTTTTTATTACGCACCCTAGAACGGGAATTTACTATGCTAACAATTATCAAAAAATTGCATATCAAAACGAAATTGGTATTGATTATTTTATTCATCAGCGTAACCGGTTTAATTCTTGAAGGAACAGCTTTTAATATTTATCAGAGATTTCAAATAAAAGAAGAGATACGAAAAGATGTTAGTTTGCTAGCAAGAATTATTGGTAATCATAATATTGCGCCTTTAGCTGCTAAAAACCACGCAATTGTAAAGGAAAACCTTACTGAGTTTAAAGCCAAACGTGCTATAGTTGCAGCCTCTATTTATGATGCTCAAGGTGACATTTTCGCTCGTTACGATAGCGGTGAAGAGCCGGCATTCGATTTTCCTGATACATTAACTGCTGTGAAATCCATGCCAACAGAAGAAAATTATTTATATGTCAATGAACCGATTATGGACAACGGTACACCTGTCGGTAACTTACTGATCCGTGCCAGTGTAAGAGAAGTAAACGCGTTTTGCCAAAATTTTATGTTGTTTTCTACCTTGATAATATTTGTAACAAGTATTGTTTTACTAATTATTGCTACATGTTCTCAATACTTAATATTAAATCCTTTTGAAAATTTAATTTTAAACATACAAACAATTATCCATAATAAGGATTATCGTATTCGCATCGAATCAAAGAACAATGACACGTTTGGCATGCTAATCTCTACTTTCAACAATATGTTAGACACCATTGAAAATTATGAAAGAGCGTTGTTACAAAGTAATCAGCGACTGGCCACGTTTGAACAAAGTACACATTATCCGCCTGAATTACTTGCATTAGAGAGTCTACAAGTAGGTGAAGGTATTCAACGTGTTGCAGGTAAAGTCGATGATTATCGAAAACAATTGCAACGTTTTCGTGAACACTATGCCAGTGCAACTCAGGAATTAAAACGTTTACTATTATCAGAAAAAAATATTGCCGCTGGTGAAGATTTTTGTAACACGCTTAAAAGTGTAACAGGCAACATTGGTGCAAAAGCACTTTATCAACAAATCACAACGATAAGTACGCAACTCAAACAATCACAATTACCCGATGCCGTAGAATTTGAAAAATTACAAATCTTGTTGCAAGCTGTAATTGAAGATATTGATTCGCTTTCCTTAACAAAAACAACAACATTGTTACCTAAAGATTTTGCCCCCAAGGTTTTATTAGAAAAAATAGCGGCGTTGCTTTTTTCACTCGAAAATGATTTAGGACAAACGGAAACATTATTAGCAGAATTACACGCAGGCATGGTTGGCAGTGAATTTGAAACACTAATAGCTGATATTGCCATACAAATTGACGTATTCAATACGGATAAAGCCGCAACGCTTTTAACAGACTTGCAACAACGCTTGTCAATGCCCCCCCACTTATAATTATGCTTGAATCACATTTAACTAAACCCCGCTTACTTCTCATTGATGACATCAATGAGAATTTACATACATTGATAAGTATTTTGCGCGATGATTACGCCATTGTTGCCGCGACCACGGGTGAAAAAGCCTTAGAGATTGCGTTTCGTAATCCGCCAGACCTTATTTTACTTGACGTTAAAATGCCCATCATGGATGGTTATCAAGTATTGCGCCATTTGAAAATGAATACGTCAACCGCCGATATTCCAGTCATTTTTGTCACGGCGTTGACCGATCCTAGCGATGAAGAAAAAGGACTTAAATTAGGCGTTTCAGATTACATTACCAAACCTATCAATCCCGATTTACTTAAATTACGTATATTAACGCAACTAGAATTATCGCGTTATCGACGTAAACCAACACGTTCCATCAACGCGTTAAATGAGAAACCGACGTTACTAGTGGTTGATGATATTCCCGAAAACATTCATCAGTTAATCTATGCCTTTCACGATAAGTATCAAATCATTGCCGCAAATAATGGTTTAAAAGCATTGGAATTGCTACGCGGTCGCACCCCCGATTTAGTCTTACTCGATATTGTCATGCCTGAAATGGATGGTTATGAAGTATGTCGTCGAATGAAAGCAACGCCAGAAGGCAATCGCATTCCCGTGATTTTTTTAAGCACTATCGACAGTACTGTAGATAAAGTACGCGGTTTTTCCATCGGTGCAGCAGATTACATCACTAAACCTTTTGATATTGATGAGATAAGAGCGCGAATCCATACCCATTTAGAGTTAAGTCGTCTGCAACATTATTTTGAAGAACTTGTAGAAAAACGTACTGCCGATTTAGCAGAAAGCCGTGAAAAATACCGTATTCTTGCTGAATATTCGCCAAATTGGGAATATTGGTTAGATGAAAATGGACATTATTTATACGTGTCACCGGCATGTGAAATTATTTCGGGTTATCAACCGGATGCCTTTATTAACAACGCGAATTTAATGGGTCACATTATTCATGGCGATGATTTAACAAAATGGCAAACACATCAAATACAAGTAAGTCGTTCACGCGAAATGACAATACCTCCGATAAATTTTCGTATTTTTGACACGGAAGGAAAAGAACATTGGCTAGAACATATTTGTAAACCTGTTATCAATTACAATGGACATTTCCTAGGATTACGAGGTACTTATCGAGACATTACGGAACATAAAAAAACACAACAACAACTTCATTTTGCTTCTCGTGTCTTTGAAAACGCATCCGAAGGCATTGTTATTACGGATGAAAACAATAATATTTGCAGCGTTAATCTTGCTTTTCAAAAAGTCACAGGTTATAGCTACGAAGAAATTTTAGGAAAAAATCCTAGAATGTTAAAGTCAGGACAACATAATGATAATTTTTACCAATCAATGTGGGCATCTCTTAATACACATGGCAGTTGGCAAGGCGAAGTTTATAACCGCCGTAAAGATGGTTCAATTTACCCATCCTTACTCAATATCAGTGTTGTACATGATAAAAGTACAAATACGCATCATCACATTGCCGTATTTTCTGATTTAAGTCCAATTAAACACGTTGAAAAACAACTTAATTTCTTTCAGTATTACGACCCTCTAACCTTATTACCAAATCGTGTTTTATTTACAAAACGTCTTGAACGGGCATTAGAACAAGCCAAACTCGATAATTTAAAACTTGCACTGTTATCGATAGATTTAGATCAATTCAAAGCAATCAATGAAAGTTTTGGTGCAGCATTTGGAAATCAGGTTTTAATTGATACAACGCTACGCCTTAAAAATGTCTTGTGTGGTACAGATATTATTTCGCGTTTTAATGGGGATGAATTCAATATCCTTATTGCACAAATTGATAATGTAGAAATTGTACATTTGACCGCTCATCGCATTATTGAAAGCATGGAAAAACCTTATTTACTGAATAATCAATATGTTTATATCAGCATGTGCGTTGGTGTGGCATTTTATCCAGCAGATGGGGAAGATGCTGAAACATTACAACGCAACGCAGATACCGCGCTTCATCAAGCAAAAACATTAGGTCAGCTCCGCCTTGGGAAACTCCACGCTCTCAA
>DALYHZ010000098.1:0-8905 GCA_031970635.1 Methylococcaceae bacterium
TCAAACGGGTTTTCAAGAAGTGTTAGCGATGGCGCAAATGCTGGGCGATTATCCGAAACATTTGTTTTTAATTGGTGTGCAACCTGTTGAATTAGAAGATTACGGCGGCAGTTTGCGCCCTGTTGTGAAAGCACAAATTAAACCTGCGGTTACGTTGGCGTTGAATTATTTGAAAACGTTTGGCATTGAACCGCTTGAAATTTCGGATGTCGTGACGCTCGCTGACCCGATGCTTGATATTGCGCGTTATGAAAATGAGCGTCCCTCTGAAACAGTGGCGTGTCGATTGGGTGATGAGCGGGTGATTTTTGCACCCGATATTAAAATCACACCGCCGCAAACGCTTGATGGTGCGGTGGCTGTGCCTGTGGATTTTCGGGGGAAGTATTGAATTAAGTGAAGTTATAGCATTGACATTCTCATTAGAAATATAAGTTTGGGTTGAATTTACATTTTTTGACACCAATTTGGGATTTGGCAATGGATGTTCCATTGCTTTAACTTTCCTAATTTAAAAGGAGATTTTTCGATGAGAATTAACTTTGCTCACCTTCGTGAGCGTGCTACAAATGGCGGCTACATTGATTTTGCGGTATTTGAAGCTAAATCAAATAATGGTACTGATTCAGCCAACGCAGGAGTTCTTGAACAACTCACAAACAGAGCAAGAATGGCAGGACATAAAATAGACCAATCTGCTCTTGCATTTATGCAAAATGGTCACATTAGGTTTTATGGTACAAAAAATCTTGTGGATTATCTTTCGAATGCTGGAGTACCACGTTGGACTCACACTATTGATGTATAGATGAGAAATAGCGTAACCAATGTTACATTTCAACATGCAATGTTTGGTTACGTTTTTTTTGTAACAAAAACCAATAATTTGGACTGGATTAACTTTGTAAGCCATCGATTTTAATAGCGACAAAATTAAAAAACTAAGCTAACTGAATAATTTGATTCAATCGGTCGCACACGTTGGCGAATAAATCATCGGCTAACGTTTTTAACGGATGAGGTTTAGCATAACGTTTGCGCCAATCAAATGATTTAGGTTGATGACAAAGTACATAACTGGTTTTACCTGCTTTTTTACCTGAACCTTGTCCTACTGCAATCGCAAAAGGATTATCTGAATTATATTCGGCGGTGGTCATCGGTAAGCCAATCACTAATGATGTTCTGTCGTTAAACGCTTTCGGTGACAAAACTAAAAAGGGATGCACATCTTTCATTTCTTGACCGACTTGTGGATTGCAATCAATCCAAATAATGTCTTGTCTGTCAGGAATCCAAGCTACCATTGTTCAGCACCCAATTTTTGACTGGTTTGCATCACTTCACCGCCGTGTTTCACAGGGTCAAAAGCGGCTAAACGTTGTTCTAATGTTAGTTCTGCATCGGTGGGTGTGATAACTACTTGCCCATTCAATACGGTGAGTTTCACTCGTTGATTGACTTTAAAATTTGCCTCACGCGCAATCACAGCAGGTAATCGAACACCTAAATTATTGCCCCATTGCTTTATATCTAAGATGACTTCATTCATTGATTTATCCTTTTTTGTTTATACGAAGTTTAAACTTGAAGGATTGTATCACTAGAATTTTGGTCATGTCTTATTCGTCTGTTTCAGAATGTTGCAGATGCCACAAAAAACAATAACGTTGTGAGATTTAAAACAATTTTATTTTTAGAATTCGCTTATTTTTCAAAGAGTAATTTGTATTTCTTGATTGGGCATAATGTTTGCTAACATAAAAAACTAAACGTTTTTCAAAAAAAGGGTTGTAAATGGTGTTTGTTGATTTTGTGAGAAATAATCGATGTGCCTAGGAATCCCCATGCAAGTTATCGGTTTTAATGGAGCTTACGCGGTTTGTCAGCGCGGCGACGAGCAACATTTAGTCGACCCGATTTTGGTCGGCAAACCTGAAATCGGCACATGGGTTTTAACTTTTTTAGATACCGCGCGAGAAATCATCAGCCCTGAGCAAGCCGCGCAAATTCAAGATGCGTTGCAAGCTCTCACGCTGACCTTGCAAGGCGATTATGACGTTGATTATTTATTCGCAGATTTGGTGAATCGAGAGCCACAACTGCCTGACTTTTTGAGTGAGAAATAACATGCAATTACCCATCATTGGTCAAGGTAGCCAACCTAAAGAAACCGACGGCGCAGAATTAGATTTTATGCGTTTGCCCAGCGAAATGACGACGTATTCGATGCCGCGCGTTTCGGTTTCAAATATCAAAGCCATTGCCAAAGCGAAAACCTTATTGCAAGCCGTTTTGGAAGCCTTAAAAAATTACACGCCATCTGAAAATCAAGTTTTTTCAACGTCAGGTTTAGACAATAACGAACTGGCGTTTATCAATGAAATTTTAGGTGAAGGCGAAGTTAGCATTATTCAACAACAAGGCGATGGACAAATTCAGATTCAAGAATCGGTTTTAACAGGCGTTTGGCGTGTGCAGAGTTTTAACAAACAAGGCGACGTGCAAAATGATTTAATTGAAATCGGCGATATTCCGCGTTTGGTCAAAGAAGAAACATTTAGCGGTGCAAAAAAACATCTATATTTTGATGAAAATAATTTGCCTGCGGGTTTGATGAATGCCCTGCCGTTGATTGCTGAAATTAACACGCAAATTGCCGATTATTCACAAGACAATTTAGCTCACGTTATCAATTTAAGTTTGTTGCCGCAAACGCCTGAAGATTTGCAATTTTTATATGAAACATTGGACAAAGGCGGCGTGTCGATTTTGTCACGCGGTTACGGTACAAATCGAATTACCAGCACGCTGACAGATAAAGTTTGGTGGGTGCAGTATTTTAATTCGGACGACACGTTAATTTTAAACACGCTCGAAATTAGCAACGTGCCGAGTGTAGCTTGTGCCGCGCCCGAAGATTTAGCCGATAGCGCAAAACGTTTAAATGAAATTTTGACGTTGTATTGATGAACGACATCACGCCACTTTTAGAAACCTGTTTTAAACAAATCCAAACGCAACGCATGGCAGATATGCCGATTTTGAATCCGAAGTTGCACGTCCAAGCAGTGGATTTTCGACTTTATCAAGGCGCGTGGTTAGGGATTTTGATTACACCGTGGTTTATGAATTTGCTGTATTTACGTGATGATGAATTGGCGGCTGGCGAAAAAATCACGCATTTGTTTCCAGCAGGAAACTTTGAATTTGTGGTCGGTTATGAAAACGACTTAGGTTTTTATCAAACGTGTTCATTGTATTCGCCGATGTTTGATTTTGAAGAACAAACCGTTGCTGTTCAAACTGCGCAAGCCGCGTTAAATGCGTTACTAGAAATTCCCGAACCGCCAAAAATTAGCCGTCGTGATTTATTTCGTGGGCGATTTTCAAATCGAGAAACCTTGTGATTGATGCGGGAAAATTAAAAATTACGCTGAGTTGTGACAATGGAAAAATGCGAAATGTTGAGATTGAATCAACACGCCCATTACACACAAGCCGTTTGTTTATCGGAAAAACACCTGAACAAACGCTGAAAATGTTGCCGTTGCTGTTTAACGTGTGTGGTGTCGCGCAATCTTTCGCGGCATTTCAAGCACTCGGAATTGCTCAAAATTCTGCCGAATTTGCGGCGCGGAATTTGTTGTTAAACGTTGAAATTGTTCGTGAGCATTGTTGGTGGCTGTTAATAAATACAGATAAAGCGCGACTTGCGCCATTTTTGAAATATGTCACCGATTTTAAAAAAGCGTTATTTGTTGGCGGCGATGCGTTCAGTTTAAACAGTCGGCTTGAAATTCAACCCGCACAACTTGAAAACCTGATTTTTCAGTTAGAAAACGATTTGAACACGTTGTTTGAAAATGGGCGTGAAAGTTTATTGCAAACAAAAAATGAAGACGATTTGTCGCATTGGCTTGAGGAAAATAGCAACGTTCCTGCTAATCTGTTGCGCGAGTTGCTTGCAAAGGGTTATCAAAATTTAGGGCAAAGTCCGTTGCAGTTGTTACCCGAATTAGCCGAAGTGGAATTACTCGCAGAATTTGAAACCGTGAATTTTTCTAAAACGCCAACGTGGCGCGGTGAATGTTACGAAACCAGTTGTTTAAATCGTGAGCAAACACAGCCGTTGATTGCCGATTTGCTTAAAAAATATGGTAATGGATTGATAACTCGTTTGACCAGCCGGTTGTTTGAATTAGCGAATTTGCCAAATGTGTTGCGACAAAATTTTATCAATATGCAAACTCCGTCTAATCCAACAGAAAACGAAATGGGCGTGGTGCAAATTCAAGCCTCGCGCGGTTTGCTAATTCATAAAGTGGAAATGAAAAACGGCTTAATTTCGGATTATCAAATTGTTGCACCAACCGAGTGGAATTTTCATCCGAATGGTGTCGCGGCGTTGAGTTTGCAATCACTTTGCGTACATAATGAAACCTTATTACGGCAACACGCCGCGTTAATTATCAATGCTATCGACCCGTGTGTGGGGTTTGAGTTAGTTATCAATTAAGGAACATTATGCACGAAATGTCACTGTGTGAAGGAATGCTTGAGATTTTGCAAGAACAAGCAAAAACGCAAAATTATTCCGTTGTGAAAACCGTATTTTTGGAAATTGGCAAACTCTCCAATGTTGAACCTGAGGCAATGCGGTTTGCTTTTCCTGTGGTCACACGCGGTTCGCTTGCCGAAAACGCAACGCTTGAAATTATCGAAGTTGCAGGGCAAGCGTGGTGTATGCAATGCCAGCAAAATGTTGTCATCGAACGCCGTTACGACGGTTGTCCGTTATGCGAAAGCCATCAATTACAAATCACTGACGGCGAGCAAATGCGAATTAAAGAATTAGACGTGATTTAATTCTGACATCAATGCCCATGCTTCTTCAGCGGTTTCAGCATATTGAATCAAATTTAAATCTTCCTCAGCAACCGCGCCTTCTTCAACAAGTGCTTCGAAATTTACAATCGTATTCCAATAACTGCGCCCAAATAAAATGACTGGAATACGGTGCATTTTTTTCGTTTGAATCAGCGTTAAGGCTTCGAACAATTCGTCCAATGTGCCAAATCCGCCTGGAAAAGCGACTAATGCTTTTGCTCGCATGAGCAAGTGCATTTTACGCACGGCAAAATAATGAAATTGAAAACATAGCTCTGGGGTAATATAAGAATTAGGCATTTGCTCATGTGGTAAGACAATATTTAAACCAATACTTTTACCATTCGCCTCAGATGCGCCACGATTTGCCGCTTCCATAATTCCACCTCCACCACCTGTAACAACGACTAATTGACGTGATTGCGAGGCACTATTTTCTGTAATCAACGCGCCCAACCGCCGCGCTTGCTCGTAATAATAACTTTTCTGCACCGCTCGTTCAGCACACAAAACAGCATATTGAGCGTGCGTATCCGTCGGATTTTCAGTGAGCTGTTGTTTTGCTAAAGATAATTGATGTTGCGCGGTTTTCGCATCAAGCAATCGCGCACTGCCAAAAATAACAATTGTTGATTCAATACCGTGTTCAGCAAAGGCTAATTCAGGTTTTAACAATTCCAATTGCAAACGCACCGGTCGCAATTCATCTCGAATCATAAAATCAAAATCGTGGTATGCCAAACGGTAGGCGGGCGATTGCATTTGCGGATTATCCTTTATATGTGCGGCGTGGTGGTCAGCATCTTGTTTTGCATTAGGAAAAGTCATAATTGTCCAAAATGTTAGCGAGTGTTGTAAACCACAATGGTTTTACCATGTGAGGAAATAACGCCTTTATGCTCTAATTCTTTAAGTACGCGTCCTGCCATTTCTCGTGAACATCCTACAATTCGCCCAATTTCTTGCCGTGAAATGTGCAATTGCATACCGTCTGGATGTGTTATGGCTTCTGGGGATTTACACAAATCTAATAAAGCGCGGGCAATACGCCCTTCCACATCGATAAACGCTAATTCGCATAATTTGCGACTTGTGTTAAGCAGTCGAGAAGATAGCTGCCCACCTATCAAATATAAAATATCAGGTGCATAAGGGAGTAGTTCTTTGCGTAACACCTCTTTGAAGCGGTTATAGCTAATCTCGGCTAACACACACGTTTCGCGTGTTCGCACATTGACTTGGCGTACTTCCCCACCTTTAAAAATACCGATCTCGCCAATAAATTCATTTTTGTTTAAATAAGTCAAAATCAATTCGTGACCGGTTTCGCTGTCTTCATCTTCAGCTAAAATGGCGACAGAGCCTTCAATGATAAAAAATAATCTGTCTCCTACATCACCAATTTTTATAATATCCACCTTACTCGGATACGTTTTCCGATGGCAAAATTTAAAAAATTCAGCGAGAGCCTCACGATAAGGCGACTGGTTATAAACAGATTTCATAATGTGACGTTAATCGAATAAAAAGAAAAATACAAAAATACAGAGTGCGTTGCTTTTTTTTGTGTTTCTAGCATAATGCCATTTTACCAATTTTCCAGTTAAGTTTATGAAAAAACATCCCTTTATAAAAAACGTATGCGTTAGTTTAAGTTTAATTAGTGTGCTGTTAATTGCTGGTTGTTCTGATGAAAAAACCGCCTCCAAAAATAGTGTTGAAAAAACGCCTATCAGTCATACTTTACTTGGCACTAGCACGACCGCAAGTGACAAGCAAAAATTTGAACAAGCCTTTGAAAATCAATGCGTACAACGTGAATTGAAAAATTCTGCGATAAAGAGCGCGTAAGTAAAGCCTGTTCATGTATTGCAACGTTTATGATGAAAGATTTAACGGCAATTGAAGCGGAAAAATTTTTAGTCGAACATGAAAGCGCACAATCATTAACGATTAAATACGAAAACGCCGCCTATCACTGTTTGCAACAAAAAACACCGCCACCTGCGGCGCATTTGTTTAGCAAGCCGTAACTTTCTGCTAAGATAGCGGCTCAATTAAACCCACTTTTTATCTTTTTTGAGTATTAACTATGGCTTTTGTTGTCACAGAAAACTGTATCAAATGTAAATTCACTGATTGCGTAGATGTATGTCCAGTCGATTGCTTTCACGTTGGACCTAACTTTTTAGTTATCGATCCTGATGAATGTATCGATTGCACATTATGCGAACCAGAATGCCCCGCAAACGCCATTTTTGCAGAAGATGAATTGCCTGAGGGTCAAGAAATCTTCGCTGAATTGAACGCTGAATTATCTAAAAAATGGCCATCTATTACCGAAGTACAAGACCCAATGCCTGACGCTGAAGAATGGAATGGTAAAGAAGGCAAATTAAAATTATTAGAAAAATAAGTTTTGTCTTTCTTTAACACAAAAAATCCGCTTTCAAGGCGGATTTTTCGTTTCAAGACTTTTGTTTATACAATGCCAACACTTGTTTAACGTAATTTTGCGTTTCTGGATATGGTGGAATCGAATTATTGTGACGCAACACCGAATTTTCCCCAGCGTTATATGCCGCAATAGCAAGATCTAAACTATTTGGGAACAAATCAAGCAAATACCGTAAATAACGCGTACCGCCATCAATGTTCTGCTCAGGATTATTACTATCCATCACGCCAAAACGACTCGCCGTAGCAGGCATTAACTGCATCAAACCCACCGCCCCTGCTGACGAAATCGCATCGGGGCGATAAGCTGATTCGGTTTGAATTACCGCGTGGACTAATTTTGCATCGACTTGATGACGCGCGGCGGCTTGCGTAATCAAACGGTTGAATTTGTCTTTGTTCGGGTTGTTATAAAATGAAGCGGCAGTTGGCGTATACGTTGTATTGAAAGCAAGTGGCGCTGGTGCAGGCTGCGCCGCTGGGACGGTCACTTTCATTTTACTGAGCAACGCCACATCCGTGCGCGGCTTATCGGTATAAATAACGTGCTTTGCACTATCTTGATATTTGTAAAAATAACCTGTTGTGATCGTTACCGGACGCGGTACTGTTTTAATAATGGGTTTCTCAGCGACAAGGGTTGCTTTATTGGTGTAAGTAATCACACCATTACTGCCTACCACTCGCTTATAAATGTCAGCATGGACTTGTCCACACCAGCCTATTATCAAAAAAATTACCACCCGATTGTACATAACATAATTACCTTTAACTCGTTGTCATCACCACTGCCTTCGCGGCTAATACCGCATTATTGCGTGCTGTATCGGCACAATCCGCAATTGCTAAAGCCACTCCCATGCGCCGATTAACAAATGCTTCGGGCTTTCCAAATAAACGCACGTCGGTATTTGGCACAGCTAAGGCTTTTTCCAAACCTTGATAACATAAGCCCTGCGCGTCAATAGGACTTAAAATAACCGCACTTGCACCCGCACTTTTTAAATGCGTATTAACCGGTAAACCTAAAATTGCTCGCGCGTGCAAATCGAATTCCGTTTGCATTTGTGTGAGCAACGTCACCATTCCCGTATCATGCGGACGTGGACTGACTTCGCTAAACCAAACGTCATCGCCACAAATGAATAATTCCACACCAAATAATCCTAAACCGCCTATCGCGTCAGTAATTTTTTTTGCAATATCGTGTGAATTTTCAATCGCTTTTGTCGTCATTTGTTGCGGTTGCCAGCTTTCACGGTAATCACCATTTTCTTGAACGTGTCCAATCGGTTCGCAAAAATGGGTTTCAATTTCACCATTCGCATTCAATGCACGAACTGTTAAAAGCGTAATCTCAAAATCAAAATCAATCTTGCCTTCGACAATCACTTTGCCGGTATCGACGCGGCCACTGTTTTTTGCGTAATTCCATGCCGTTTCTAACTCATCAGCGGTTTTGACCATCGATTGCCCTTTACCCGATGACGACATCGTGGGTTTGATAAAACATGGATAACCGATACCGTTTTCAACCACATTTTTTAATTCTTCAAAC
>DALYHZ010000099.1:0-633 GCA_031970635.1 Methylococcaceae bacterium
CCATTTCCATGAGTACCCCAACTACTTCATTAACAGGAAGAATAACGCCATCTAACGTGTTATTTACACCTTCGATAATTTTACGGTAATCACCTTGATGTTTATTTGCATCCGCACGCGTTTGCAAGCGTCCTTCCATTGCTGCCATAACTAGCATATCTGCGTCTGTTACAAGCGTTTGAATATTATGTTTGAGTAGCATCAACCATTCATGAATCTGATCATCATCAGAAGCCTTTTTCATTTCAGCACTCATATCACCATTCGCAATTTTGGTGATATATGCAATCAGTTCCGTCAACCAGCTGTGTACGCCATTGACAGATTGCTTCATTTTATCATGATCGCCTTTACAAATAATTTCTACTCGTTGCCGTAAATCCCCACCACTAATTAAGCTTAAAATGCGATTACCTTCACCAATAGGCAATAAAATCGCATCCAGCATTTCATTGACCCCACCAATAACATCGGCATACGCGCCTTTAAATTGTTCGGCTTTGCCTCGTTCAGACAATTGCCCGTCGCGGGATGCTACCGTGAGACGCTGCAATTCTTTTTGTAAACCTTGCAATGTCGTCGCCACGTCATTGACAGCTTGTTTCATTTTTTCATGGTCGCCTTTATACGTTT
>DALYHZ010000099.1:733-6815 GCA_031970635.1 Methylococcaceae bacterium
CGATTAACTCATCGATTTTGCCGCCTGAAATTTGCGCGAGAATACGATTACCTTCGCCAATGGGTAATAAAATCGCATCTAACATTTCATTCACACCGCTAATTACATCGGCATACGCGCCTTTAAATTGTTCGGCTTTGCCTCGTTCGGACAATTGTCCGTCGCGAGATGCCACCGTGAGACGTTGCAATTCTTTTTGTAAACCTTGCAATGTTGTCGCCACGTCATTGACAGCTTGTTTCATTTTTTCATGGTCGCCTTTATACGTTTGAGCGATTAACTCATCGATTTTGCCGCCTGAAATTTGCGCGAGAATACGATTACCTTCACCAATGGGTAATAAAATCGCATCTAACATTTCATTCACGCCGCCAATTACATCGGCATACGCACCTTTAAATTGGTCAGCTTTGCCGCGTTCAGAAAGTGCGCCATCTTTCGAGGCAATCGTAAGACGCTGAAGTTCTTTTTGTAATCCTTGTTGCACCTCGATAATCCGAATCAAGCTCTTAGCTGCGATGTCATTTTCAGAACGCACATCTACCTTGATCGACAAATCACCATCGGCAATTCGTTGCAAGGCTGTCGTTTGCTGATTTATTGCATCGATAACTAGATTGAGATTATTTTTGAGCGTATTAAAGTCACCGTTATAGCTTTCAGTGATTTTAGGCGGTATGTCACCTTTAGAAATGCGTTCGATATAATTTGACGTAACATCAAACGATTGCGTCATCGCATCTAACATTTGATTGATTAAACCGCCAAATGGCTGGAACTCTCCCGTTAAAATGGTGTTATTAATACGTTCATTAATTTTTCCATACGTAACAGCCTGTACAACACGTTGTATTTCAAGAAAATTTTTGTTATCAATCAGCTGTTGACTTGGATTGGAAAATAAATTGCTCAGTTTCATTTTAATCTCCTTAAAACTTAGGGGGGGTTAAATTTGTTGAAAAATACTTAACTCGACTAACAATTTAAAAAATACATATTACTCATTAGGCATTTGTTTATAGGCGATGTTCATTATTTCGCTGTTGCCAGCATAAGCACCGTTTCTTCTTTTTCATGTTCTATTTGATTCATTAACCCTGGTACATCAATAATCATTGCCACTTCACCACTGCCTAAAATAGTGAAACCACCGATACTTTTTTCAGCATTGAATAATTTGCCCAATGGTTTAATGACGGTTTGAAATTCCCCCATCAATTTATCAACGACTAAACCGGCTTTATGTTCGCCATATCTGACAATAACGACATTTTCACGTTCTAAAACATCACCCTTGTTACTCTTTGTCGTATCGAAATAATCGCATAGCCGACGATAGGGTAATACTTCACCTCGTAAATTAAGATATTGTCCATTGCCATCACCATGTATCCATGCTTGTAATTCAATACATTCAACAACCATGTCTAAAGGAACAACAAAAATAGTTTTTCCAATCCCCACCATAAAGCCATCGATAATGGCTAAAGTAAGCGGCAACCGAATACGAACGGTACTGCCCTGACCTTCCACGCTGTCCAAATTTACAGTACCGCGCAGTGCTTGAATATTACGGCGCACAACATCCATACCAACGCCACGTCCCGATAAATTACTCACCGTATCTGCGGTCGAAAATCCTGCCTCAAAAATTAAGTTATAAACTTCTTTATCAGATAGATTTGCCCCTTCGGTAACTAAGCCGCGCTCAACGGCTTTATTCATAATTTTTTCTTTATTCAAACCGCCGCCATCATCAGTCACTTCAATCACAACACTGCCGGCATCATGATAAGCATTGAGTTTGAGTGTGCCTTTCTCAGGTTTTCCTCGCATCACACGCAACGCTGTGGGTTCTATACCGTGGTCCATCGAATTGCGTACAAGATGGGTAAGTGGATCGCCGATTTTTTCAACAACCGTTTTATCGAGTTCGGTTTCTGCGCCACTGATAATTAAATCAATTTCTTTACCTAGCTCTTTACTAACATCGCGCACGACTCGCTGAAAACGATTAAATGTCCCGCCGATTTGTACCATGCGTAATGCCAGTGCCGAATCACGAACTTCTTCAACTAATCGAGATAAGGTGGCGGTGGATTCAATTAAATCTGCTATATTTGCGCGCTTTGCAATTAAATTAGTTCCTGCACCCGCCGTAATCAGTTCACCGACTAAATTGATAAGTTCATCGAGCTTTTCTGCATCAACGCGAATCAAGTTCGCTTCAATTTTTTTACTTTCTTTAATCTGTTTTTGTTTTTCCAGCGCGGCATCTATGATGGGAGCGTGAACTACTTTTTTCTCAACTAAAACTTCACCGATCAGTGGTGGGAGACTATGACTGCTTTTTACTTGGAGGTTAAGTATGGAATCTAATTCTTTTTCCGTTAAAGAACCACACTTAACAAGAATTTCACCCAAACGCATTTCTTGTTCAGGCAATTTTGAAATAATGCTTTCATACTCAGAAATCTTACTATGCGGGGGAAGGATATGGATTTCACAATCGTCATGAACAAAATTAAAAATATTTTCAATAGCGATTTTATCAGCACTGCTTTCAAAACTAATTTCAAAGCCTAAATAACACGATTCTGGATCCATTTCATCAGCCGGAGGAATAGCATCTATTAGCGTCGCTAATTTCACAATATTTCCCACTGTATTCAAACAACGAATAAAGGAAAAAGGATCCATTCCATTTCTGAAAACCTCTAACCCGAATCGCAATGATAAATGCCAATAATCGGTACTTACTTCATCATTTTGTTGTTCTTTTTCCGAACATTCGGCATGGTTTTCTGAAACAGCAGGCGTTTTATCTGTATCATCTGTATGTGTTGTACCATTTAAATAAGTTTGTAATTGCGTAATCAAGTTTTTGCTACAACAATCAATCTCATCGGCGGGATAAATGCCTTCTACAACATGGTCAATTAACTTGCCTAAATGATCATGCACATTGATAAATAACGTGGCTAGCTCAGCATTGATAACAATTTCACCACTACGTACTTTATCTAAAACGCTTTCTGCAACATGTGTGAATGCCACAATAGGTTCAAGCCCAAATAAACCAGCAGAACCCTTGATTGTATGTGCCGCACGAAAAATAGCGTTGATAATTTCGGCATCATCAGGATTATGTTCGACAACTAATAATGCTTCTTCCATTTGTTCAAGCAATTCTTTGCATTCAACAACAAAGGTTTGTAAATATTCATCTGGGATCATATTAAGTTACCTTCAAATGGGAAATTCATAGACAGTTAGCAACTATTCGCCGAAAAAACCACTCAAGCTAGATAAATTAAAAAGGTCTGTGACCACTGGGCTTTGTTTGATAATTCGCAAATCTTTATTTAATGCTTTCGCACCTTGTTTTGCCACAATAAGCAGTTGTAAACCCGCACCATCAAATTCATTCACATTAGATAAATCTACTTCCATTACGTCATTGGTCAATAAAC
Source organism: Methylococcaceae bacterium (assembly GCA_031970635.1). Taxonomy (GTDB): domain Bacteria; phylum Pseudomonadota; class Gammaproteobacteria; order Methylococcales; family Methylomonadaceae; genus UBA10906. Next base: position 4,207 of record DALYHZ010000099.1, read on the forward strand.
CCGCTATAAACTTGTCTTTCCATTCCATAACGGTATAAATAGTCAATTCACCCTCTATCACAAAACCATCTTGCGACTTTTTTTCATCCACCATAAACCACCTCGTTCAAAAATGCCTTGCCGGGCATTCTATTCGGGGGTTAAAGCGTAAACCACCAAGTGACACTGTGAATCTTCCTTATGCGCTAGGTATAAATTCAAGTAAATTACGAAAAACAATTAGTAATCAATTGTTAATATTTGAAAAAATAAAAAAGGCGTACAAAATTTGTACGCCTTTATGATACAACTAAGACTTTTATACGATGGTAAATTATTTAGGCATCGCGCCAACAAATCCAATTTGCCGCCACGCTTCATAAAGCACAATTGCCACGGTATTTGATAAATTCAAACTGCGACTTTCTGGCTGCATCGGCAAATACAAACAATTTTTGCCAATATTTTGCAAAATATCGGCAGGTAAACCGCGCGTTTCGGGACCAAATAAAAACGTATCTCCGTCTTGAAATTCTACCGAACTGTAAGCTGTTTTACCTTTCGTGGTGAGAGCAAAAAGACGTGATGGTTGAATTTTAGTCAAAAAATCGGGTAGCGATTCATGCAGTTGAACAGCTACCCACTCGTGATAATCCAGACCGGCACGGCGCAGTTTCTTATCATCCAACTCAAACCCTAATGGTTTAATTAAGTGCAACTGCATCCCTGCATTTGCACATAATCGAATGATATTGCCCGTATTGGCTGGAATTTCCGGCTCAAAAAGAACAATATGGAACATATTAGAAATTGTTATCAATGTTCACAGGCGTTAATTTCCAAATGTCATTGTTGTAATCGGTAATCGTGCGATCTGTTGAAAATTTACCACTGGCAGCACAATTGAGAATACTCATTTTTATCCAACGATCTTGATCTTTATAGGCTTCTTCAACGCGACGTTGCGCATCGACAAAACTACGAAAATCGGCAATCGTTTTCCATTGGTCATTACCACTTTTAATCGAATTAATAATATCGTCAAAAATACCAGGTTCAAACTGATTGAAATGTCCACATTCCAACAAGTGCATGGTACGACGTAAATCTTCATCTGCATCAATATATGCTTGAGGATTGTAATTACCGCTTAATGCTTGTACTTCTTCTTCGGTTAAACCAAATAAAAAGAAATTATCGTCACCAACTTCTTCACGAATTTCAATGTTCGCACCATCGAGCGTACCGATAGTAATTGCCCCGTTCATCATAAATTTCATATTACCTGTGCCAGAGGCTTCTTTACCGGCTGTTGAAATTTGCTCTGATAAATCCGAACCTGGACAAATTTTTTCCATCGCTGAAACGCGGTAATTTGGCAAAAATACCAGTTTCAATTTTCCGCCTACATCAGGATCGTGATTGATGACATGCCCCACATTGTTAATCAATTTAATAATGCGTTTTGCCATGTAATAACCTGGTGCGGCTTTACCACCGATTAACACACAACGATCTACCCAATTTGCCGTATCGCCACGTTTAATACGGTCGTACAAATGAATAACATGCAATACATTTAATAATTGACGTTTGTACTCGTGAATTCGTTTTACTTGTACGTCAAAAAGTGCATTGACATTAAATTCGATGTCATGCTCTTGTTTTTTAAAATCAATCAATTTTTGTTTTGCATTTTGTTTTAATGCTGCCCATTTTGCGCGGAATTTCGGGTCGTCTGCATACGGGATAAGTAATTGCAATTGCGATAAATCGGTAATCCAACCTTCTCCGATGGTTTCACTAATTAATCCAGCAAGTTCAGGATTACATGCCGCAAGCCAACGACGTGGGGTGACACCATTTGTTTTGTTATTAAACTTGTGTGGCCATAGTTCGTAGAAATCACGGAATAGACCTTGTTGCAATAATTTTGAATGCAACTCTGCCACACCATTAACAGAATAACTGCCAACAATGGCTAAATACGCCATTCGAACATATTGTCCACCACAACCTTCTTCAATAATAGACATGCGTCCTAAACGGTCTCTATCACCTGGCCAACGTGATGAAACTTGCGCCATAAAGTGCATGTTGATTTCAAAAATGATTTCCATTAAACGTGGCAATAATTCTTTGAATAAACCAACCGACCAACGTTCTAAGGCTTCTGGTAATAACGTGTGGTTGGTATATGCCATGGTGTTACTGGTAATTGCCCACGCTTCGTTCCATGGCAAACCATAAACGTCAATTAACAAGCGCATCAACTCTGCAACCGAAATACTTGGATGCGTATCGTTGAGTTGGAAACAATTTTTTGAAGCAAATTCTTTGAAATTATTACCATGTCGTCCCACCCACGTTGCAATCACGTCTTGTAAACTTGCCGAAGCGAGTAAATATTGTTGACGCAAACGTAAGGCTTTGCCGTTTTCATTTGCGTCATTGGGGTAAAGCACCATGGTGATATTTTCTGCGGTGTTTTTTGACGCAACGGATTCTGCATAATCCCCCGCGTTGAATTCTTGCAAATCAAATTCTTCAGTTGCGGTCGCTTTCCATAAACGTAACGTATTGACTGTACCATTTTGAAAACCGGGAACAGGGGTATCGAAAGGAACAGC
>DALYHZ010000099.1:6825-8714 GCA_031970635.1 Methylococcaceae bacterium
AAGAATTTCGTGCGTGTCGACCCAATAAACTCTACGATGACCTCTTTCGTCTTCGCGGATTTCAGTGCGACCGCCAAATTTTACACGTTGCACATATTCAGCACGTTCAATTTCCCAGACATTGCCATTACGCAACCAATGGTCAGGTTTTTCAACTTGTTCACCATTGACGATAGCTTGCGTGAACATACCGTATTCATAACGCAATCCGTAACCGGTAACGGGTAATTTCAATGTCGCGCAACTATCAATAAAACAAGCCGCTAAACGACCTAGACCACCATTGCCTAAACCGGCATCAGGTTCACTTTCCACCAATTCTTCAAGATCTAAACCTAAATCGTACATGGCATTTGCCACCACTTTATCAAGATCTAAATTCAACATGGCGTTGCTTAACGCACGTCCCATTAAAAATTCCATTGATAAATAGGATGCACGACGACAATCTTGTTCCTTATAAGTGGTGTAAGTGCGTTTCCAACGTTCCACAAGACGATCGCTAATTGAAAGTGATAAGGCTTCATAAGCATAATGGGGTGAACGGCAACTCGCATCACGACCTAAACGATGCCCGTAATAACGTTTAAAATCGTTTTCGATGTGTTTTTCATCCATGCCTAAATCAGGCAAAGTAGTAATAGTCGCGCTTGGTTTACTGGTTTTAAAAATTCTAAATGGCATGTGATTTTACCAATGTATAAAGTTTATGAATTAGGATTTAAGATGAACTAGCCTTGCTAGTTTAATCTAAGAACAAAATATTGCCAGCCTGTGAGTATACCTGTTGTTGATGACAATATGCCGTCGATTTATCGGAATACGGCTAGAATATTTCATATTTTTACGATTTTTTTTACTTTACGGAATTTTTCATGTCACTAAACGCGGCTATATTTTTTGAACCAGATGCTTATTTGTTATCAGAACCTAAATTGATGGGACGGCAAGCGGCGGGTAATAGTTTTTTACGCGCGGCAGTTGCCGGACGTGAAATGCACCCCCTTTATGCGTATACGCCTAATCAAAAATCTGCGGCTATTTTTACAAATTTAGTGCAAACCATAGATTCAACGGCTAGCGCGCAATGGATTCCAGCACATCGCCTAGATTTTGGCACATTGTATTTGCCCGGTCCTGGCATAGACACCGCGGCAAAATTACGTTTACGTGCTGGAAATTCTGCTTATTCAATAGTCGGTGTCACTCATACCACCGCTTCGCATCGTGCAATGGATGCGATTACGAGTTTATTAACCGCACCCGTTATGCCATGGGACGCATTGATTTGTACATCTACGGCGGTTTTAGAAACCGTTAAATTATTATTAAATGCAGAAATTGAAGCGTTATATTGGCGATTTGGTTCGCAATTGAAAATTACCTTGCCACAATTGCCGGTTATTCCCTTAGAATTAGATTTTGATTTTGATGCAAATGATCGCGCTAAAGCGCGTTCTGCGTTGATGATAGGTGACGACGAAATTGTTTTAGTCTTTGTCGGTCGTTTATCATTTCACGCTAAAGCCCATCCACACGCGATGTATCTCGCAGCTCAAGCGGTTGCTGAAAACACTGGTAAAAAAATCACATTATTACAATGTGGTTGGTTTAGTAATGATGCCATTAAAGCTAGTTTTATCGACGGTGCGGCGCAATTTTGTCCGGATGTTCGCGCATTATTTGTCGATGGTCGTGAACCGACTTTAGCGCGATACTGTTGGGCGGGCGCGGATATTTTTATTTCTTTATCCGACAATATTCAAGAAACGTTTGGTATTACGCCTATTGAAGCAATGGCTTCGGGTTTACCCGTCATCGTCACCGATTGGAATGGTTACAAAGATACGGTGCGTGAAGGTGTTGATGGTTTTCGCATTCCGACATGG
>DALYHZ010000100.1:0-8627 GCA_031970635.1 Methylococcaceae bacterium
AGTTCATGTCTAGGGATCCTTTTATTAACAAGTGTAATGAGTAGTCATGCACTTGCCGAAGATGACGAAGATTCTCCAAAAAAGACAACAAAAGCGTCAGTAACCAGAACGACGACATCTACATCTACATCAACATCAACAACAAAAACGGCAACGACGAAAGTCACTGCTGCGCCGAATTGTATGAAACAAACGTTAGATGCAGCTGGCGAAGGACGACGGGCGTATATGCGACTGAATTGTTATAGTTGCCATTCTATGGGCGCACATGGTGGCACAATGGGACCGAGTCTTGTTGGTAAGGCTGACGAAGTTGCAGATGCGGTGCCAAATGGCGAGGATGGCGGTATGCCACCTTTCCGAAATTACTTATGTACAAACGATCTTGCAAATTTAAAAGCCTACATACAATTGTTAGGCACCGGTTCAGAGCCAACTTTCACCGATTGGTGGGTTGATAGACCATTACGATAATCGTAGATTTGTTATTAAATTTTTACTGAGAGGAAGACAATATGAAATGGGAAACACCACGTTATAACGATATGCGTTTTGGTTTTGAAGTGACCATGTATATTTACAATCGTTAAATGGTATTACTTTTTTGAATGGGAATTTGAGGTTAAAAACGTCGAATTCCCATGCTAACGAGTGCCGAAAACGACAATTTTTTTACCGTGAGATGAAATAATTCCTTTCGCTTCTAAATCTTTCAAAATTCGACCAGCAACTTCACGTGAACAACCGACAATCCGTCCAATTTCTTGTCGTGAAATATGCAATTGCATGCCATCTGGGTGCGTGATTGCCTCGGGGGATTGACATAAATCAAGTAAAAGGCGAGCAATACGTCCTTCCACATCAATAAAATTTAACTGGCAAAGTCTTCGACTGGTTGCAAGTAAACGAGACGAAAGCTGTTCCCCAATGACGAAAAAAATATGCGGGGCATAAGCAAGTAATTCGTTTTGTAATAAATCCTGAAATCTCTCGTAGCGAATTTCTGCAAGGACACATGCTTCGCGCGCTCTGACATTGACTTTTCGCGTTTCTGCGCCTTTAAAAATTCCAATTTCGCCAATAAATTCATTCTGATTTAAATACGCAAGAACTAACTCTGCGTCCGTGTTATCGTCCTCATTTTCAGCGCAAACAGCCACAGAACCTTCAACAATAAATAATAATTTATCGCCAGTATCGCCAACTTTAATAATGCTTGCTCTTTTGGGATAAGATTTTTGATGACAAAATCTTAAAAAAGCTGCAATGGCTTCTTTATAAGGTGATTGATTACAAATATGTTTCATAAGCAAAAAATAATAAGGTAAAAATTTGTTGGCATTCTTTGTGCTGTGGTTAAAAAAAGCCATTGAATTGGCATCGTTATTCAATTTAAGACAAAAAATAAACTTTTAAAATTATGTTATTCAAAAAGATGTCATGATTTTAAAGTATTTTTGTTTTCAATTCGCACTTTCACCGGAGAACAAATTCATGGCATCGGTACATCCAACAAACATTGAGTATCAGATTTCTGATTCGGACTCAATGGTTAGCAAGACGGATTTAGAAGGTATTTTAACTTACGTTAATGATGATTTTATCGCAACCAGTGGTTATGAAAGAGACGAACTCATCGGACATTCTCACAGTGTTGTTCATCATCCAGATATGCCTTCTGAAGTCTTTGCAGATTTGTGGAAATCATTAAAAATGCAACGCCCATGGACGGGTATTGTCAAAAATTTGCGAAAAGACGGAAGTCATTATTGGGTTTTGGCAAATATTACACCTGATTATGAAAACGGTAAGCACATTGGTTACATGGCAGTGCGAAAAAAAGCCACAAAAGAACAAATTGCGGTGGCTGACCATGCGTATAAACAATTTAAACAGGGCAAAGCTAAAAATTTACATATTGATAATGGCGATATTTTTCAAAAAAACTTAGTCACAAGATTCGATTTTCTAAAAAATATCACCATAAAAAAACGGATCACTTTTGTAATTATCATTGCCTCCATCACGATGTTAGCCATTGGTGGGCTTGGTTTGCATGGCATGCGGCAAAGTAATGAAAGTTTAAAATCCGTTTATGACAATAACATCATGCCAATGGAGCAACTTTCATCTATTCAAAAGTTATTATTGTCCAATCGTCTTGCGATTACAGCCTCATTAGCAAGTGAAGATTTGAATTTTATTGAGGCAAATAACGTTAAAGTTGAAAACAACCTTAAAGAAATCGAAAAAAATTGGAAGGATTACACTGCGACCGTTTTAATACCACGAGAGGTGACCCTTGTCGCAAAATATGAACCAGATTATAAAAAATTTGTTGAAGAAGGTTTAAAACCCGCGATTGATGCGCTTCGAATGAATAATTTAGAACGCGCAAATAAAATCCTTGTTGAAAAAATTCGTCCGTTGTACGTGCCGCTTGGCGATGATGTCGAACAATTGCTTCAAGTCCAAATGGATGTTGCAAAACTGGCTTACGAGGGCGCACAAACGACGTTTGGACATTTATTTGGACTTTCGGGTGTTGTTATTTTAAGCGGCTTAGTGATTTTAATGTTTATGGGAATGGCATTGTATCGCGCTATTGTTCGTCCCTTAAATGTGACTGCTGACATGATTATGCGTGGAAATAATAAAGATTTAGTCGACACGCGCAAACGTGATGAAATCGCCAAAATATTGGATGCGTTTAAAACCAGTCAGGTTAAAAACAGTTTTAACGAAGCCGAAGCAAAGCGCGTTGCAGATGAAAATTTACGCATCAAAATCGGTTTAGATAATGTCAGTACAGGTATCATGATTTCTGATAATGATCGTCGAATTATTTATTTAAATAAATCAGCCGTAGCAATTTTTTCGGGAATTGAAAAAGACATTCAAAAGGATATTCCCGATTTTGTAGTGACTAAACTGATTGGTAGAACAGTGGATGAATTCCAAAAATCGCCTGAGCATAAAGCGCGTTTGGATAATTTGAATAGCCATTACGTTGCAACAATTACACTGGGTTCACATCCCATGGTAGTTTCTGCAAATCCTGTCATTGACGAACGCGGGGAACGTTTAGGCGTAATTGCAGAATGGAAAGATCGCACCGCAGAAGTGGCAATTGAAAAAGAAGTTGCCAGTGTTGTAGATGCGATTGTGAAAGGGGATTTTTCACGACGAATTAGTGAGGCGGGTAAAGCTGATTTTATTTTGCTCATCAGCCAAGGTATTAACCAACTGATTGGCACGTGTTCGGAAAGTTTGAATGAAATTGTAACCGTGTTAAATGCGCTGTCACATGGCGATTTAACGCAAACGGTGAATGCCGATTATTCGGGAACGTTTGGACAACTGAAAGATGATGCGAACATGACTGTCGAAAGTTTAAAAACGATAGTGCAACAAATTCAGGATGCAACGGATAGCATTAGCACCGGTTCAAAAGAAATCGCGGCTGGAAATAATGATTTATCGCATCGCACCGAAGAACAGGCGGCAAGTTTGGAAGAAACGGCAGCGAGTATGCAAGAATTGACTTCGACTGTGCAACACAATGCCGAAAATGCAAAACAAGCCAATCAATTAGCAATGGACGCCTCACAAATTGCTGGTCGAGGGGTTGAAGTCGTTGGGCAAGTGGTTAGCACGATGGCAGACATTAACGATTCATCTCGTAAAATCGGCGACATTATTTCAGTTATCGATGATATTGCCTTCCAAACAAATATTCTAGCGTTAAACGCAGCAGTTGAGGCTGCCAGAGCAGGCGAACAAGGCAAAGGTTTTGCGGTGGTCGCTATTGAAGTGCGCAATTTAGCGCAACGTGCGGCAACGGCGGCAGGTGAAATTAAAAACCTTATCAATGATTCGGTTACGTAAGTCATCAATGGCAGTAAATTGGTAACGCACGCTGGCGAGACGATGGAGGAAATTGTCACATCGATTCGTGGTGTGACAACGATGATGTCAGAAATCACCTCCGCGTCAGCAGAACAAAGTCAGGGAATCGAACAGGTAAACCAAGCAGTTGCTCAAATGGATGAAGTCACGCAACAAAACGCCGCCTTAGTTGAACAATCTGCCGCCGCCGCAGAAGCGTTAGAAGATCAAGCGCGTAATTTGTCGGTGTCTGTATCGCATTTCAAAGTTGGGCATAACGCAAATCGTGGCGCGACAGCGAATAAAACGATTCATAAAAACAATTCGCCAGTGAAATTGTCGAGTAAACCAGCAACAACCCAAATTTCCAATGACGATTGGGAAGAGTTTTAAACCTTACTTTCACGCTGGTTTAAAATTAAAAATCAAAATGTTATGATAGCCGCAAGTTCAGTGTTTTAGCGGGCTTATTAACAGTCTAAAATCGAAAAAAGCTGCTTTTTTTTGGGCAGCTTTTTTTATATTCAAGTTTTATTTTTTTTAAGAGGTGATAACGTGAGTAAAGATTTCATTTTTACATCAGAATCTGTTTCAGAAGGGCATCCTGATAAAGTTGCCGACCAAATTTCTGATGCGGTCTTGGATGCCATTTTAGCTCAAGACCCCAAAGCGCGTGTGGCGTGTGAAACATTGGTCAAAACTGGAATGGTCATTTTAGCGGGCGAAATTACGACAAATGCGTGGGTAGATACCGAAGCATTGGTGCGTAAAGTGGTTTGCGAAATCGGTTATGACAACGGCGACGTGGGGTTTGATGGCAATAGTTGTGCGGTTTTAAATGCAATTGGCAAACAGTCTGCTGACATCGCAATGGGCGTTGACGAAGATGCAAATCATGAACAAGGCGCAGGCGACCAAGGTTTAATGTTTGGTTATGCGAGCAATGAAACCGATGTTTTCATGCCAGCTCCAATTACTTATTCACATTTATTGGTTAAACGCCAAGCTGAATTGCGTAAAAACGGCGTGTTACCGTGGTTACGTCCAGACGCGAAAAGCCAAATCACTTTCCGTTATGAAAATAACAAACCTGTTGCTATCGATGCAGTCGTTTTATCAACTCAACATTCACCTGAAATCAGCGCGAAAAATTTACATGACGCGGTGATGGACGACATCATTTTGCACACCTTGCCAAAAGAATGGTTGCACAAAGATACGAAGTATTTCATCAATCCAACAGGTCAATTCATCATCGGTGGTCCAGTCGGCGATTGTGGTTTAACTGGTCGTAAAATTATTGTAGACACTTACGGCGGCATGGCACGTCATGGTGGCGGTGCGTTCTCAGGTAAAGACCCTTCAAAAGTAGACCGTTCAGCCGCTTACATGGCGCGTTATGTAGCGAAAAATATCGTTGCGGCAGGTTTAGCAGAACGTTGCGAAATCCAAGTGTCTTACGCAATCGGTGTAGCTGAACCTACTTCAATTAGCGTTGAAACTTTTGGAACAGGCAAAATCGATGAAACAAAATTAGTGGCTATCGTGCGTGATGTGTTCGATTTGCGTCCAAAAGGTTTAATCGCGCAATTAGGCTTATTAAAACCAATTTACCAACCTACGGCGGCTTACGGTCATTTCGGACGTAACGAAGCCACATTCAGTTGGGAAAAAACCGACAAAGTTGACGCATTAAAAGCGGCGGCTGGTATTTAAAAGATAGGGACAATCCTTTGTGGTTATCCTCCCCAAAAAAATTATTAGGATCAAAAATGAGTTTTACAGATTATAAAGTTGCCGATATTTCGCTCGCCGAATGGGGACGCAAAGAAATTAACATTGCAGAAACCGAAATGCCAGGTTTGATGGCGTTGCGTGCGGAATACGGTGCGGCGCAACCATTGAAAGGCGCACGCATTGCGGGTTGTTTACACATGACCATTCAAACCGCTGTGTTAATCGAAACCTTAACCGCGTTAGGCGCGACAGTGCGTTGGTCATCATGCAATATTTTCTCAACCCAAGACCATGCCGCAGCGGCAATGGCGGCGGCTGGCATTCCTGTTTTTGCCTGGAAAGGCGAAACCGAAGCTGAAGCAGATTGGTGTATTGAGCAAACCATCATCGGTGCGGACGGTTGGCGACCCAATATGATTTTGGATGACGGCGGCGATTTAACCAACATGATGCACGATAAGTTCCCTGAATTGATTGCAGATGTGAAAGGTTTGTCAGAAGAAACCACCACGGGCGTTTTGCGTTTATACGAACGAGTAACAAAAGGCACATTGAAAGTGCCTGCGTTTAACGTCAATGATTCGGTGACAAAATCAAAATTCGATAATTTATACGGTTGCCGCGAATCACTCGTTGACGGTATTAAACGCGCCACTGACGTGATGATTGCAGGCAAAATTGCGGTCGTTTGTGGTTATGGCGACGTGGGTAAAGGTTGCGCTCAATCTTTACGCGGTTTAGGTGCAACGGTTTGGATTACCGAAATTGATCCGATTTGTGCATTGCAAGCGGCAATGGAAGGTTATCGTGTTGTTACGATGGAAGAGGCTGCGCCATTAGCAAATATTTTCGTCACCGCAACCGGCAACTTCAACATCATTCGTCACGAACACATGCAAGCGATGCGTGACCAAGCGATTGTGTGCAATATTGGGCATTTTGACGCGGAAATCGATATTGCCTCGTTGCGTCAATACACTTGGGAAAACATCAAACCACAAGTTGACCACGTTATTTTCCCAGACGGCAAACGTTTGATTATTTTGGCAGAAGGTCGTTTGGTAAATTTAGGTTGCGCGACAGGACACCCAAGTTTTGTGATGTCTAATTCGTTCTGTAATCAAGTGTTAGCGCAAATGGAATTGTGGGCGAATGCGGCAAGTTATGAAAACAAAGTCTACATTTTGCCGAAAAAATTGGATGAAAAAGTGGCGCGATCACATTTAGCACAATTGGGCGTGAAATTGACGCAATTAACCGCAGAACAAGCCGCTTACATTAGCGTGCCTGTTGAAGGTCCTTATAAACCTGATCATTATCGTTATTAAGATTTAGAGTCTTATTCCTGCGCCTTTCGGGGCGTGGGATTTTTTAACTTTGATGAGTGAGGATTTGATTAAATTTTTCATAAATTACGAAACTAGAAAAATGACATTGGCGAAACGTAATGATGCTAGAATGAATTATATTTTTATATAATTTCAAAAGAGAGATTTATGTACACAACCAATCTTCGAAAAGTGGGTGGGTCGATAATGTTAGCTGTTCCACCTGCACTTCTTGATATTTTACATTTGCAATCTGGCGCAACCGTCGGCATCGCTATTGAAAGCGGTCGATTATTTATCGAACCACAACCCCGTCCACGGTATAGTTTAGAAGAACTCTTGGCGCAGTGTGATGCAACGCTTGAACCAAGTACGGAAGAGCGCGAGTGGTTAGATGCAACGCCTGTTGGTTCGGAATTGTTTTAAATGGAACGTGGTGATATTTATCTGGTTTCGCGTGATCCAACTTCTGGCAGCGAACAACAAGGAACACGCCCTGTTTTAGTGGTTTCACCGATAGCATTTAATCGAGTAACGCGCGTTCCTATTGTGCTTCCAATTACCAATAGTGGGAATTACGCTCGCACAGCAGGTTTTGCCGTATCATTGATGGGGGCAGGAACAAGTACAACTGGTGTTATTCGTTGTGACCAGCCTCGCGCTCTTGATTTAAATTCACGTCATGCGCGAAAACTCGAAAGTGTGCCAGCGTCTATTTTGCTAGAAGTGCTGGCAAAATTAACTCCGATTTTTGAGTAAATAACCGTTTTAATGAAACACCAAGCGGAGATTATTTATGAGGTGCTATCTGCCAAATATTTACGGTGATATTCGTAGTGATAAAGATGGATTTACTCAATTAGCAAAATTAAAAGAAACGCTTAATAATTCAATTGATAAAGAATTTATCGTAGATTTTTCTAAATGTAGTTTCTTCGAAGCTAATATGGCTGCACCGTTACAAGCCGTATTATCATCAATTACAGATGAATCGAAAGTCATCACAATTGAAAAGTTGCCTAATAAAATAAAATCTATTCTTAGAAGAAACCTGTTTTTGACGGAATATGGTTATTCTTCAATCTGTGACAACTATGCAACTACTTTGCCTTATCGATGTTTTCAACTCGCGGATAGCCGATTGTTTAATGATTATTTAAATGCTCATTTATTTGGGAAAGGAATACCCAAAATGAGCCAAGAATTGGAAAAAAAGTTTCGGCAAAGAATTTTTGAAATTTTTGATAATTGTGCGATACATTCAGAATCGAACAAAGGCGTGTTTGTTTGTGGTCAATTTTATCCTCAAAAATGCCGTATTGATTTAACTATTTCAGATGCTGGCATTGGTATTCGCACCAATGTGAGGCGGGTTTTTAATCCAGAAATTTCTTCTGTTGATGCTATTCGTTGGGCTATAGAGGAAGGAAACACGACCAAGACAGGAAATCAACCTGGAGGATTTGGTTTAGCGTTACTTCAAAGTTTTATTAAGCAAAATCAAGGTAAAATTCAAATCATTTCTCGTAAAGGATATTATGAATTTTCTTGTGGTCAGCCAAAATTTGAAAAACTTGATTTAGATTTTTTTGGAACAACTATCAACTTAGAAATCAGAACGGATGATAACAAAAGCTACTGTTTAAGTTCGGAAAAACATTCAAAAGAAAATAT
>DALYHZ010000101.1:0-8621 GCA_031970635.1 Methylococcaceae bacterium
TCCTGTTACTTGGTCAGAAAGTGATAAACCTTTGTTTTCATGATGATGCGAGAAAACAATCGAACCAGAAAAGCCTCGTTCAAATTCCATCATCAATAAATTGTCCACCACAACGCCATCTAATGCTGGCGGTACATTTAGCGTAACTAAATACTCTTGCGCCATGATTAAACCTCCTTCGTCTGACCAAATAACCGAAACAATATCGGTAATAGGAATAAGGTGAGAAATGTTGATGAAACCAAACCGCCAATTACTACAATAGCAAGCGGTCGTTGAATCTCTGAACCGGGTCCGGTTGCATATAATAATGGAATAAGTCCAAAAGCGGCGATACTTGCTGTCATCAAAACAGGGCGTAACCGTCGCGCTGAACCGATCATAACCACTTTCGTAATCTCCATGCCTGTTGCCAATAATTGGTTAAAGTAACTCACCATCACAACCCCATTTAAAACAGCAATCCCCAAAAGCGCGATAAACCCCACGGACGCAGGCACAGAAAGATATTCGTTTGAAATCCACAACCCAAACACACCACCAATCATCGCTAACGGAATGTTCGATAACACTAAAACGGCTTGTTTAACTGAACCAAATGTCGAAAATAAAAGCAGAAAAATTAACCCCAACGAAATTGGAATCACCACCGAAAGCGTTGCCGCCGCACGTTGTTGATTTTCAAATTGTCCGCCAAATTGAACTGTATAACCTGTTGGCAATTTCACTTTTTCAGCAACTGCACGACGCGCATCATCCACAAAACTGACTAAATCACGTCCTTCAACATTGCTACGAATGACAGTAAACCGCTGACCTTTTTCTCGTCCAATTGCCACAACACCTTCAACTTGCTCAATTTTCGCAATTTCCGTAACAGGAATCCGACCACCATTATTGGGTAACGAAATTTGCAAACTATCAAAATTTGACGTTATGCTGTCGCCACGCAAAATTAAAGGTGTGCGTCGAATTCCTTCTTGCACAATTCCTAACTTTAAGCCTTCAATTTCTGAACGCAACAACGTTTCAATGCTGTCGCTATCCAAACCAAATCGCCCTGCCGCTGTTTTATCAATCTTCAATTGTAAGAATTTCATCCCATCATTTTTCTTAGCTACCACATCGCTTGAGCCATGAATTTCTTTTAAAATATCTGAGATTTCATGGGCTTTTTCATTCAAAACAGCCAAGTCTGAACCAAATAATTTTACTGCCACATCGCCGCGTGTTCCCGTCAACATTTCAGAAACCCGCATTTCAATCGGTTGCGTAAAACTAAACGCTAAACCTGGTGTACCTGCCATGACAGCACGAATTTTTTCAATCAATGCTTCCTTACTTGGAACCGTCCATTGTTCCTTCGGTTTCAAAACCAAAAATGTGTCCGTGTCATTAAATCCCATCGGATCTAAACCTAATTCATCTGAACCAACACGCCCTACCACCGTTTCAATTTCAGAAATATTTTTCAATAAATTTTTTTGAATTTGTTTATCGAGCATCACCGACTGATTTAACGTAATCGACGGTAATTTTTCAACTTGCACAATCAAATCCCCTTCGTCCATGGTTGGCATAAACGTGCTACCAATTTGTTCAAAAATAAACACGGTCACAAGTAACATGCCACCGACAGCAACAAAAATTTTTTTACTATTCACCAAACACCAAGCCAGTGATGGCTGATAAAGTTGTTGTAATTTTCGTGGTAACCATGGCTCTTCGTGAGATACTTTTGTTAGCAAGTATGAGGAAACGACGGGAATTACGGTAAGTGATAAAACTAACGAACCGCTCAACGCAAATACGATTGTCAGTGCCACAGGCGTGAATAACTTACCTTCCAACCCTTGCAAAGTGAGTAACGGTAAAAATACGATGATGATAATTAAAATGCCTGACGTGACGGATGTGGAAACCTCTGCCGCCGCGCGATAAATAACATGTAGACGTGGCAAGCGTTGAGCCGTTTTTGCGTTGGCTAAATGCGTGATTAAATTTTCAACCACCACGACCGCCGCATCCACCAGCATTCCGATTGCAATCGCAAGCCCCCCTAAACTCATTAAATTTGCCGACATATCCATCATTCGCATCAAAATGAATGTGAACAATGCAGACAACGGTAGCACAATCGCCACCACAACTGCCGCGCGTAAATTTCCTAAAAATAAAAGTAACAATACAACAACGAGTGCGACGGCTTCGCCAAGCGCGTGAATTACAGTTTCAACCGCTTTATTAACTAAAACACCGCGATTGTAAAAGACATCTAAATGCACACCTTTTGGCAAACTGGGTGCGAGTTCTGCAATTTTTGCTTCTATCCCTTCGACCGTAGCTCTTGCATTTGCACCGCGCAAACTTAAAACTACGCCCGTCACAGCTTCACTATTGCCATTTTTTGTAACCGCGCCGTAACGAGTCAGTGAACCAATTTTTACATCAACAGCAACATCACCAACTTTTACAGGCGACTCTCCCACCCTACTTACGACAATTTCACGAACATCGTCGAGGGTTTTAATGCGTCCGTCAGCACGAACAATTAAGGCTTCTTCGCCTTCTATTAACCGTCCCGCTCCATCGTTACGATTGTTGCTTTCCAAGGCTTTGATTAAATCGGCAATCGTAATGCCTCGCGCCGACATTTTCATGTTGTCAGGAATAACTTCAAAACTACGAACAAATCCACCCAACGCATTCACATCCGCTACGCCAGAAACCGTGCGTAATGCTGGACGAATTACCCAATCGAGCAAATCTCGGCGTTGCATTAAAGTTAAATCACCACCGTCAATAGAAAACATAAACATTTCACCAAGCGGCGTGGTCATTGGTGCAATACCGCCTTCTACACCCGCAGGTAAATTTGCCCAAATACCATTTAACCGTTCAGCGATTTGTTGCCTTGCCCAATAAATATCCGTGCCTTCTTCAAAATCAATTGTAATATCGGTGAGCGCGTATTGCGCTCTTGAACGCAACATACTTTGATGGGGAATGCCAAGTAATTCAACTTCAATCGGAGCAGTAATTCGCGCTTCCACTTCTTCGGGAGTCATGCCAGCTGCTTTAACAATAATTTTTACTTGTGTTGGCGATACTTCAGGAAACGCATCAATTGGCAAATGTTTAAAGGCATAAAAACCACCACCTGCCAACATGACGACAAACACCATCATCAACAAACGTTGACTGAGTGCGAAACGAATTAAATGTATCATTCTTCAGCACTCCCTAAACCTAACCAATTTGCTTTTAAAACACCTGCGCCTTTTAATGCAATGGTTTCGTCACTTGAAAAATCACCGCTAATAATGGTTTCATCGTCTTTTTTGCCAATTTGTATCACAGGTTTTACATCAAATCCTTTTGCATTTCGGATAAATATAAACGCTTTACCGTCATTTTGCGCAATCGCGGTGTTAGGCACTTTGAAAGTTTTTTGTTTACTAACTTGATTGATTTGAACATTTAATTTTTGTCCTGCGCGAATTTGTTTCGACGCGTTTTTCACTATCGCTCGTGCTAAAACCGTTTGATTTTCAGGATTTACACTTTGTCCAATCAAACTAATTTCAGCATTAAATTCGGTGTTTTCAATATCAACTTGGTCGCCGATTTTTATTTCTGAAATGCGTTCTTGCGGAATTGCGATTTCAAGCCACAGCGTATTTAAATTTGCTACGCGATATAACGGCGTTAAATTATCAATGCGTGTTCCAGCAATGACCATGCGTTCAATCACCACACCTGAAATTGGAGAACGAATCGTTAAATGACTGTTCAATTGCCCATTTGTATTCCCCCCTGCAATTTCTAAAAGTTGTTTAGCTTCTTTTACATCAAGTGAGGCGGCATTGAATTGACTTTCGGTTTCTTGAACGCGTCGTTTTGCAATAATGCCTTCTTGCGCTAAGGCTTTATCACGCTGATATGCAGAATTTGCCAAGTGCAACACGCTGTTAGCTTTAAGGTATTTACTTTGTAAAGCCAGTAAATCAGGGCTATCGATTTGCGCTAATACGTCACCTTTTTTAATTTCATCGCCGAGCGCGGCGTTAAGTTGGCGCACAATCCCCGCTTGGGATGCGCTGATAACATATTCATTATTAGGTGGAATTAGCACTTTCGCAGGCGCGTAAAGGACAGGAATTTGCGTGGTTTTAGTTGGTTTTCCTAACGTAATGCCTAAATTTTCGATATGTTCTGTAGACAACGTGATGCTATTTTCAGCCGCCAAATTTTGTAGACTAAAAGATGCAAAAACTAAACAAATTAAAAAACGTTTCATGGCAAAAGTCCTACGGCTTGATTGTAAAGAGCAAAATCGCGTTGCACGATAACCGCACGTTCTTTGGCAGTTAAAACAGCGAGTTGGGTTTGGGATTGAATTTTGAGCAAATCGATTAAATCAATTTCACCGACTGAAAAACTCAGTTGTGTCATTTTCAAATGCTTTTCAGCAACCGTTTTTAATTCATTTGCAATTGAAAGTTCTGCTTGATTCACCTTCAAATTGTGTTCAGCTTCGTGATGAGCTTGTTCGAGTTCCCGATAAAGTTGGTCACGTTGAGCACGTAATTTATTTAGCTCAACATTTATTGCGGCAACCTGTGGTGCTCGATGTGCTTCACCGCCAAATGGCACATTTACACCGATGTTAAAACTTTCCGTATTGTTACTGCGTGCATCGTGATTACTCGGACGGTCACTGTTTATACCAATGGCAACGCTATTTTGCCCTGAGCCTGACAATTGCAACGCCTCTAACTCAGCTTGTTTACGTTCGATTTGTGAATTCACCGCTTGCAATGCGGGGTGATTTTGTTCGATTTCTTTTTGATTCGACAACGTTTCTTGATAAATTGCGGGAACTTTGGTTAATTGCGTGATTGAGGTATAGCGTTTGCGCGCGTGCATGACTTCGGCTTCGGCAAGTGTCAATGCAGAACGTTTTTGCAATACTTCTGTTTGCGCTAATAATTCATCAGTTTGTGCTAAATCACCTGCTTGAACACGACGTTTTACATCGCTTGCTAATTGTTCAGCGGTAGCCAGTTCCGTTTGTGCTTGAGATTGACGTAATTCTTTCAATGCAATATCCCATAACGCCGCGCGAATTAAACCTGCAACGCGCCATTTTGTTGCGGCAACTTGCATTGCAGTGTCGAATTGTGCTTTTTCACCGATGCGTTGATTTGCGTCACGTTGTCCTAAATTCCAAAGCGGAATTTCGACTGTCCCATCAACGTAATGTAAGGTGCCACTGGTTGCTTCTTGATAACGAAGCCCTGCCGTTAATGCTCCTGCAACCCAACTATCACCACGTTGTTTTAGTGAGCTGACTTCACTGTCTAACGCATTTAACCATTGCGTATCCGGATATTTTTCAAGTGTTAAATCGACGAGTTGCGATAACGAAAGTTTTACATCAATCACCATCGGGTCGTGATGTTCAACACGCGGGAAATTTTCAGCATGTGCGAAAATCGGCGTTAAAAATAACGGTATAAAAAAAAGTAAAAACATGAGAATTCCACGTTGTTTTGAAAATAACGCAAAGCATAACAACTTTACGCGTCATAACTATTAACGAAACGTGAAAAAAGGTGGGGCACGAGGTGAAACTAAATTCAGAAAATGGGAATCAGGAATTGGCTCTGTTTTTAGGGGAAAACGACATTGTGGACATTGAATTTTTGTGAGTAAAAACACACTTAGCCATAAAACAAAAACAATCTGTTCAATTTGTAACACTTGTGGTTGCTTGTCTTTAATCCCTGCGCTGACAGCAATAATTGCTTCGTCATGATTAGTTGGCGCAACAAATTCAGGGGCGTGTTTGAATATCATGTTGACTTGTTCAAATTCAGGCAAATGCAATGACGAATTAAAATGCGTCATGTTATCCATATGAGCATGAATTAACGGCGCAACGAATTGCAACAAAATCAAAAGCGAAATTAAATAAAGGCGAGTAACTAAAATCATAGTGCCAATACTATTTGATAAATCGTTACAAAGCAATGACAGCCTTTTGCATTATGTAGTTATTCTAGGTATTCTTTGCGCTTCCCATTTTTATTTCATTAGAGTGCCGACAAATGACTGAAAAAACCGCGAGTAAACATTTAATCTATCTTCAAAGTCAATTTGCTGTAGACAATGCGACGTTGCAAAACGCTATTCAAGTCTTTCATGAACTCGACCAATTCGAATATGATTTGGGATTGATTGAAAACGAAGATACGACCGCCATTCAAACTTCTTGGTGGCCAATTGTAAGCGTTATTGGAGGCAATTCTGACGCTAAAAATACTTTTCTAGCACGCTATTTAAACGTTGAACTGGCGGCAACTCATAAAACCACCGTGTTATTATACAGTCCACAAGCCAATCAAACCATTTTGCCAGCCACGGCATTAGATGTTGATTACCGTTATCCGTTTTATCGCATTAGCCAAAAAATAGAACAATTACAAAAAGGCGAAGGCGAACGCATTAACGCTTATTTAGAACTGAAAACGTTAAATAGTCCAAATTTGCAAGGCAAATTGATTATTGATATTCCGAGTTTTATGCACGCTACGAATTTTGAAGTGTCGAATTTGCTGACCACTTACAGTATGGAACAATCGGATGTAGTGTTGGTATTTTGTGATATTTTCAATTCAACTTCGGATTTAGCAAAAGCTTTAACGGCAACGCTTGTGAAACAACAAGAAAGCAATAAACTCATTTATGTCTTTGATGACACCACGGCAAATGCGGCAACGTGGCAGAAAAAATTAGCACATTTAGGACTTACGATTGGTCAATTTATCGGTATTTCTCAACTTGAAAATACCCAATCACATGAATTTGCATTATTAGAACAACGCCTCGCTAACGCGGGTTTGCAACGTTCTTACCGTGTTTTACATTCGCTGGAAAAAAGTATTCGTGATTTGGAAGATGTTGTCATTTACGAAGTCAAAAAAGCGATTTCGCATTGGAAAGACGGTTCAACATTTTCAAGTCTGTTGGTGTTAGGCTTTTTTGCCATGCTTGCCGTATTTGCAGAAATTGCGGGATTGGGCTTTTTAGAAATGTTATTTGATCCCATTGTTGGTTCAGCAATGGTGCTAACAACGCTCGCATTTATGATTCCCACGCATATTGTGTTTAGCAAAATGGTAGCAAAAATAACCGTTCGTTCACTTGCTAGACGACAAAAACAATTGCATTTAACTGAAGATTTGGCTGCTTTCTTTGAAAAAAATCTCACGTTTTCACGCATGATGTTACCGGTAAGCGAACCTCTTGGTTGGAATAAAAAATCGAAAGCACAACTGGCACATTTGCGTGATAAAGTTAAAGATTTGGTGCAATCGCTTAACGATAATTTCAGTGTTTACAGCACACCTGTTGTTCGACAAACCGTCGTCACACCAACACCTGCGCCAGTTGTCACTCAAACGGTTGTTGCCCCACAAGTTGTCCAACCCGCAGTAACAACAACGGCGCAACCAACTCAACCGCAACGTCAATCGGCGTTAATGCAAAAAATTCTAAAAAAATAATTACGCATGACTGTTACTCACTGTCACACTGACAGTTTAGAAAATGAATTGAATCACGCTTGTCATTGCACCACGTTAAATCGAGACGCGTTAGCGCATCTCGATTTAACGCTTCCAGAAAATAGCTTTGCCAATTCGCCCGTTTTTGTCGCTAAATCCACATTACAAGCACAACAAGCTATTATCGCGGCAATTGAACAGGTTGTTGCCCTGCCCGCTTATCAAAACTATGTTTTAAGTGATGCACCAGAAACGGCGCAATTTTTCACACCCGCACAAGGTGTTTTTTTAGGTTACGACTTTCATATTGATTCGCACGGAAAACCATGGCTCATCGAAATTAACACGAATGCCGGCGGTGCATTACTGAACGCATTGTTATTGAACGCACAAATCCCGTGTCCACATTCACCAAATTTGCCAACACCATTCGACGACACACTGTTTGTCGCTATGTTTCAGCGAGAATGGCAATTGGCAAATGGTTCAAAAACCTTACGCACGATTGCCATTGTGGACGACACGCCCAAGCAACAATATCTGTACACAGAATTTGTATTATTCAAACGTCTTTTTGAAAAACACGGCATTCAAGCCATTATCTGTGCGCCTGAAAAGCTACGTTATCATTCTCAACAACTTTGCTATGAAAATACGCCAATTGATTTGGTCTATAACCGTTTAACGGACTTTGCCTTGCAAGAAAAAAGTCAACAAGCCTTAGCCTCTGCTTATTTAGCCGGAGACGTGGTGATTACGCCACATCCTCGCGCTCATGCGTTGTATGCGGATAAACGAAATTTAACGGTACTCAGCAATGATGCTGTTTTAAAAGAATTAGGCATTGATGATAAAACGCGCCACATTTTAACCAATGGCATTGCGCCAACCATTTCAGTTGAAGCAAAAAATGCTGCGTGTCTTTGGGCGGGACGCAAGCAATTGTTTTTCAAACCCACAAAAGGTTATGGCAGTAAAGCGGCATATCGTGGCGATAAATTAACCAAGCGGGTGTTTGATGAAATTTTGTCTGGTGATTACGTTGCTCAA